>NZ_RJNZ01000002.1:0-262456 GCF_003942865.1 Streptococcus mitis
TTGATTTGATAAGATTATTAGTCGCTTCTAATTTGGCGTTGGAATAGGGTAATTGAAGGGCGTTGGCAATTTTCTCTTTATCCTTGAGGAAGGTTTTAAAGACAGTCTGAAAAAGAGGATGAATCTGCTTTAGATTGTCCTCAATGAGCCCGAAAAATTTATCGGGTTCCTTATTCTGAAAGTGAAAAAGCAAGAGTTGGTAGAGATGGTAGTGATGTTTCAAGTCTTCTGAATAGCTCAAAAGCTNGTCTAGAATTTCTTTATTCGTCAAGTGCATCTGAAAAGTAGGGCGATAAAATCGCTTATCGCTAAGTTTACGACTGTCCTGTTGAATGAGCTTCCAGTAACGTTTAATAGCCTTGTANTCATGGGATTTTCGTTCAAATTGATTCATGATTTGAACATGCACACGACTCATAGCGCGGCTAAGATGTTGTACAATGTGAAAGTGATCAAGTACAATTTTTGCATTAGGAAAAAGCTGTTTAGCCAAGTCATAATAAGGGCTAAACATATCCATAGTAATGATTTTCACCTGACAACGAACGACTCTATCATATTTAAGAAAGTGATTTCGAATGATGGCTTGTGTTCTTCCCTCAAGAACAGTGATGATATTTAGATTGTCAAAATCTTGCGCAATAAAGCTCATCTTTCCCTTTGTAAAGGCGTACTCGTCCCAGGACATAATCTCAGGGAGGTAAGAAAAATCAGACTTAAAACGGAAGTCATTGAGCTTGCGAATGACAGTTGAAGTTGAAATAGCCAGCTGATGAGCAATATCGGTCATAGAAGACTTTTCAATCAATTTTTGCGCAATTTTTTGGTTGATAATACGAGGGATTTGATGATTCTTCTTGACGAGAGAGGTTTCGGCGACCGCCATTTTCGAGCAATGATAGCANTTGAATCGACGCTTTCTAAGTAGAATTCTAGTAGCCATACCAGTTGTTTCGAGGTAAGGGAACTTAGACGGTTTTTGAAAGTCATATTTCTTCATTAGACTTCCGCAATCAGGACAAGGTGGAGCCTCATAATCGAGATTAGCGATGATTTCCTTGTGTGTATCCATATTGATGATATCTATAATTTGGATATTTGGGTCTTTGATATCGAGTAGTTTTGTGATAAAATGTAATGGTTCCATATGAATCTTTCTAATGAGTTGTTTTGTCGCTTTTCATTATAGATCTTATGGGACTTTTTTCTACAACAAAATAGGCTCCATAATATCTATAGGGGATTTACCCACTACAAATATTATAGAGCCAGATTTTTGCATTTTATACTCTTCGAAAATCACTTTAAACCACGTCAACCTTGCCTTTCCGTAGGTAGTAGGTATATGTAACTGCCTCCGTCAGTTCTATCCACAACCTCAAAACAGTGTTTTGAGCAACCTGCGGCTAGTTTCCTAGTTTGCTCTTTGATTTTCATTGAGTATTAGGAAGTTGACGAGTGACTTGGCAACCAGCTGAGGGTGAAGGTCACTTGCTCAGCTTTTAGGAGGTCTTGATGTTGAATGCTAGATATAGGGGTCTTATCCAGTCGGCATTCTTTTACAAAGTTAAAATGGCTGTGGTTTTGCTCAGTATGAATATCTAGCCATTTATCTTCTTTGGCAAGATAGATTCGGAGGTGGTCAAAGATAGGGATTCCAAGATCATAGCTTGGTTTTCCTGGACAGGTCGGATAAAAACCGAGAGCCGACCAGATGTACCAGGCCGATAGACTACCATTGTCTTCATCGCCAGGATAGGCTTCCCAACTTGAATGAAAGGCTTTCTGACGGAGAGTCTTGATGAGAAGGGCAGTATAGTCAGGGTAGTTGCTGTAGCGGAAGAGATAAGGAATGTGGAAGCTCGGCTGGTTGGAAATGCCTATTTGTCCAAAAGGAGCAGTAGCCATTTCGCTCATTTCGTGAATCTCGTAACCATAACCTGTTGTCTCAAAGAGGGGAGCCTCCTGACAGACTTTCAAAAGATAGTTGCTAAAGGCTTCTTTTCCACCCATAAGTTGGATTAAGTCTGGGATGTCATGGAGGACACCTAAAGTTGCTTGAATGGCAGAGCATTCGGCATAGTCGCGTCCCCAACTATAAGGAGAGAAGTCAGGGTGGAAGTTTCCTTGGTTATCACGCGCTCGCATGTAACCTGTCTCAGCGTCAAATAGATAGCGGTAATTTTGTGATGCGGCCTTGTAGGTTTCAGCGATTTCTATTTTCCCTAGTTTTTCAGCACAGCGAGCGATACAAAAATCGCTATAGGCGTAGTCTAGGGTGTGGCTGACGCTTTCGTGGTGGTCGGTAGAGAGGTAGCCTAGTTCTTGGTATTGGGCTAGTCCGTGACGACCATTGATGCCGAGAGGGTCGGCCTTGCTGGCTGTTTCAAGCATGGCTTGGAGGAGTTCTTCTTCTAGGTTGGGGGCCATGTCCTTGCAGGCGCTATCTGCGATAATACTGTCTAAAAGTGTACCTGGCATCATACCCCGTTCATCTGGAGCCAGCCATTTTGGAAGAAAACCAGTATCGCGGTAGTTATTGAGAAATCCTTCTAAAAAGCGGTGGTAGTGTTCCGGTATGATAAGGGCAAAGAGGGGGAAGGTGGTGCGGAAGGTATCCCAGAAACCATTGTTGCTGAAGAGAACACCGGGCTTGACAGTGCCCGTAGCCAGATCTTTGTGGATGGCTTGCCCTGATTCATCAACCTCATAAAAAGTCTGTGGAAAGAGGAAGAGTCTGTAAAGGCAGTGATCGAAGAAGGTTCGGTCAGCTTCTCCTGTCTCTATAATGTCAAAACGATGGAGGAGATTTTCCCAATCTTTTTGTGCACTTGCTTTACAGCTATCAAAATCTTTTTTAGGTAGATTAAGCAGTGCTTGAGAAGGCGAGATGAAAGAAGTTGCTAGCTGAATCTCAGCATGGCTATCTGCTAAGTCAATTCGCCAGTCTCCCCCTTCTTGGCTGATAGCAAGAATATCCGTATTCATTTGCAGGGTAGTGAACAGTATCAGTGGATTTTTGTTGGTTTCAGTTTTACCTTCTTGTCGCAGGGCAAGAGTTCGCTTATCTACTTGCTCCACGGTCAGTTCATCTGCTACGTGAAGATAGAGGGAGAGGGCTTTACCTTGCTTTTGTTCCAAACGAATAGAAGCACCGTAGCAAGTCGGTGTGAGCTGGCTTTCAATCTGATAGCGCAGGGAGAAAATTTTCAGATAATGAGGTTGGAAAGAGGTCTTATCCATATCATAGGAAGACTGACGATGGAAGAGGCTGTCTCCACCTAGCTGGCCTGTGACAGGTGTCAGAAGGAGCCAAGAGTAGTCCCCAATCCAAGGACTTGGTTGATGGGTCAATCGAATCCCCTGAAAGATAGGCAGATGTGGATCAAAAAACCAAGATCCATCCTGGTCACTGGTCTGGGGTACAAAGTAATTCATACCAAAAGGCACGCCTGTGTATGGCAGGGTATTTCCCCGAGAAAAGGCATGCTTGCTGGTAGTTCCAAAGCGGGTATCGATGGTTTCAAGTAGTGGTTTCATGGTCTTTCCTTTAGCTGTTTTTCTACATTATATCAGAAAAAGATAACTTTTAGAAAAGGAGTTTCAAAGATAACTATTTTGTAGAAAAATGACTATCATTTGTGTATGTATTTTCTGTCTCAAAAGCTATATACTGAAAATGAAACTTGTTTGAAAGAGGATACTGCACGATGATTTATTCAAAAGAAATTGTTAGAGAATGGCTAGATGAAGTGGCAGAGCGGGCTAAGGATCATCCAGAGTGGGTGGATGTTTTCGAGCGTTGCTACACCGACACCTTGGACAATACGGTTGAAATCCTAGAAGATGGTTCAACCTTTGTGCTCACAGGAGATATTCCTGCTATGTGGCTTCGAGATTCGACAGCCCAACTCAGACCCTACCTTCATGTGGCCAAAAGAGATACCTTTCTGCGTCAGACCATTGCAGGTTTGGTCAAACGTCAGATGACCTTGGTACTCAAGGATCCTTATGCCAATTCCTTTAACATTGAGGAGAACTGGAAGGGTCACCATGAGACTGACCACACAGACCTTAACGGCTGGATTTGGGAACGCAAGTACGAGGTAGACTCGCTTTGCTATCCTTTGCAGCTGGCTTATCTCCTCTGGAAAGAGACTGGCGAGACTAGTCAGTTTGATGAGACTTTTGTCGCAGCGACCAAGGAAATTCTTCACCTCTGGACAGTGGAACAAGACCACAAGAACTCTCCTTATCGTTTTGTCCGAGATACGGACCGTAAGGAAGACACCTTGGTAAATGATGGATTTGGCCCTGACTTTGCAGTGACAGGTATGACTTGGTCAGCCTTTCGTCCGAGTGATGACTGTTGTCAGTATAGTTACTTGATTCCGTCAAATATGTTTGCAGTTGTTGTTTTGGGGTATGTTCAAGAAATCTTTGCAGAACTAGACCTAGCTGATAGCGAGAGTGTTATTGCTGATGCTAAGCGTCTCAAAGCGGAGATCCAAGAAGGCATCGAAAACTACGCCTATACAAGCAACAGCAAGGGCGAAAAGATTTATGCCTTTGAAGTAGACGGTTTTGGGAATGCTAGCATCATGGATGATCCAAACGTACCAAGTCTGCTGGCTGCACCTTATCTGGGTTACTGTTCGGTCGATGATGAAGTTTATCAAGCAACTCGTCGTACCATTCTGAGCCCTGAAAATCCATACTTCTACCAAGGAGAATACGCTAGCGGTCTCGGAAGTTCTCATACCTTCTATCGCTATATCTGGCCAATCGCTCTGTCTATCCAAGGCTTGACAACGAGAGATAAGGCAGAGAAAAAATTCTTGCTGGATCAGCTGGTTGCTTGCGATGGTGGTACAGGTGTTATGCACGAAAGCTTCCACGTGGATGACCCAACTCTTTATTCTCGTGAATGGTTCTCTTGGGCCAACATGATGTTCTGTGAATTGGTCTTGGATTACTTGGATATCCGCTAATACTCTTCGAAAATCTCTTCAAACCACGTCAGCTTTATCTGCAACCTCAAAGCTGTGCTTTGAGCAACCTGCGGCTAGCTTCCTAGTTTGCTCTTTGATTTTCATTGAGTATAAGGAGCTCGCTTTCGCTTCACTGATTCTTGTCAGAATCACAAATTTACATTTAAAACGTTAACAATAAAAATTTAAATTTAGAATGAGGTTTTACTTCATGGAAAATGTTGTTGTACATATTATCTCACATAGTCACTGGGACCGTGAGTGGTACTTGCCTTTTGAAAGCCACCGTATGCAGTTGGTGGAATTATTTGACAATCTCTTTGATCTCTTTGAAAATGACCCTGAGTTCAAGAGCTTCCACTTGGATGGTCAAACCATTGTCCTTGATGACTACTTGGAGATTCGCCCTGAAAATAGCGACAAAGTCCAACGATACATCGACGAAGGCAAACTTAAAATTGGTCCTTTTTACATCTTGCAGGATGATTACTTGATTTCAAGTGAAGCCAATGTCCGCAATACATTGATTGGTCAAGCAGAATGTGCAAAATGGGGCAAATCTACTCAGATTGGTTACTTCCCTGATACTTTTGGAAATATGGGACAAGCGCCTCAAATCCTTCAAAAATCAGGCATTCACGTGGCAGCCTTTGGTCGTGGTGTAAAGCCGATTGGGTTTGACAACCAAGTCCTCGAAGATGAGCAGTTTACTTCCCAGTTTTCAGAAATGTACTGGCAGGGTGCGGATGGTAGTCGTGTCCTCGGTATTCTCTTTGCCAACTGGTATAGTAATGGGAATGAAATTCCAGTTGATAAAGAAGAGGCCTTGACCTTCTGGAAACAAAAACTGGCAGACGTGCGTGACTATGCTTCGACCAACCAGTGGTTGATGATGAACGGCTGTGATCATCAGCCTGTGCAGAAAAATCTGAGTGAAGCCATTCGTGTAGCAAATGAACTCTTCCCAGATGTAACCTTTGTTCATAGTTCCTTTGATGAGTATGTCCAAGCCGTGGAAAGTGCCCTACCAGAGCAATTATCAACGGTTACAGGTGAGTTGACCAGTCAGGAAACAGATGGCTGGTACACACTTGCCAACACTTCTTCATCTCGTATTTATCTCAAACAAGCCTTCCAAGAAAATAGCAACCTCCTAGAGCAAGTTGTAGAACCCTTGACGATTATCACTGGGGGTCATAACCACAAGGACCAGTTGACCTATGCTTGGAAAACTCTTTTGCAAAATGCGCCGCATGATAGCATCTGTGGCTGTAGCGTGGACGAAGTTCATCGCGAGATGGAAACGCGTTTTGCAAAGGTCAACCAAGTCGGAACCTTTGTTAAGAGCAATCTTCTTAATGAGTGGAAGGGTAAAATTGCTACGTCTAAGGCTCAAAGCGATTATCTCTTTACTGTTATTAACACAGGCTTGCATGATAAGGTCGATACTGTCAGCACAGTGATTGATGTGGCGACTTGTGATTTCAAGGAATTGCACCCAACAGAAGGCTACAAGAAGATGGCTGCTCTTACCTTGCCAAGTTACCGTGTGGAGGACTTGGATGGTCGTCCTGTAGAGGCTAAAATCGAAGACCTTGGAGCTAATTTTGAGTACGATTTACCAAAAGACAAGTTCCGCCAAGCTCGTATTGCTCGTCAAGTGCGCGTGACCATCCCAGTTCACCTAGCGCCGCTTTTTTGGACAACTTTCCAATTGCTGGAAGGAGAACAAGAACACCGTGAAGGCATTTACCAAAACGGGGTGATTGATACACCATTTGTAACGGTAAGTGTGGATGACAACATCACAGTCTATGATAAGACAACTCACGAAGCCTATGAAGACTTTATCCGCTTCGAAGACCGTGGAGACATCGGAAACGAGTATATCTATTTCCAACCAAAAGGAACAGAGCCAATCTATGCAGAGCTTAAGGGCTACGAGGTCTTGGAAAACACAGCTCGCTACGCTAAGATTTTGCTCAAACATGAATTGACTATGCCTGTCAGTGCAGATGAAAAGCTAGAAGAAGAGCAAAAAGGCATCATCGAGTTTATGAAGCGTGAAGCTGGACGTTCAGAAGAGTTAACAAGTATTCCTCTGGAAACTGAGATGACTGTCTTCGTTGATAATCCACAAATCCGTTGCAAGACTCGCTTTACTAACACTGCCAAAGACCACCGTATACGTCTCTTGGTCAAGACTCATAACACGCGTCCAAGCAATGATTCTGAAAGCATCTATGAGGTGGTGACACGACCAAACAAACCAGCTGCTTCATGGGAAAATCCTGAAAATCCTCAACACCAACAAGCCTTTGTCAGTCTGTATGACGATGAAAAGGGTGTAACTGTATCCAACAAGGGATTGAATGAATACGAAATCCTTGGAGACGACACCATTGCAGTGACTATTTTGCGTGCATCAGGTGAGCTAGGTGACTGGGGTTACTTCCCAACACCAGAAGCACAATGCTTGCGTGAGTTTGAAGTTGAGTTTGCGCTTGAATGCCACCAAGCCCAAGAACGCTTCTCAGCTTTCCGTCGTGCTAAGGCCTTGCAGACACCATTTACTAGCCTTCAGCTTGCTAAACAAGAAGGAAGCGTGGCTGCGACTGGTAGCCTCTTGAGCCATTCTGTTATCAGCATACCGCAAATCTGTCCGACAGCCTTTAAGGTAGCTGAAAATGAAGAAGGCTATGTTCTTCGTTACTACAATATGTGTAATGAAAATGTGCGTGTACCGGAAAGTCAACATCTCTTCCTTGACCTACTTGAACGACCATACCCAGTTCATAGAGGTCTCATTGCACCGCAAGAGATTCGTACAGAATTGATCAAAAAAGAAGAAATTTAATTTCAAAAAGTAAACATAAAAAGAAAGGAGGGGTGAAAAGGTAAGAACTGACTACTGATTCGCCCCTTTTTATGGTAAAAACAATGACCATTGCAACGATTGATATCGGAGGGACTGGTATTAAGTTTGCTAGTCTGACTCCTGATGGGAAAATATTGGATAAGACAAGCATTCCAACGCCAGAAAGCTTGGAGGATTTATTAGCTTGGCTAGACCAGCGCTTGTCAGAGCAGGATTACAGCGGGATTGCCATGAGCGTTCCAGGAGCGGTCAATCAAGAAACTGGTGTGATTGATGGCTTCAGTGCCGTTCCTTATATCCACGGCTTTTCTTGGTATGAAGCCCTTGCCCATCATCAGCTACCTGTCCATCTTGAAAATGATGCCAACTGCGTTGGGCTCAGTGAATTGCTTGCTCATCCAGAGCTTGAAAATGCAGCCTGTGTCGTAATTGGGACTGGGATCGGTGGAGCCATGATTATCAACGGTAGACTTCACCGAGGACGCCATGGCTTGGGTGGAGAATTTGGCTACATGACAACCCTTGCCCCTGCGGAAAAACTCAACAACTGGTCGCAACTAGCGTCAACTGGAAATATGGTGCGCTACGTGATTGAAAAATCTGGTCAGACTGATTGGGACGGTCGCAAGATTTACCAAGAGGCTGCAGCTGGTAATATCCTTTGCCAAGAAGCTATTGAGCGCATGAACCGAAATCTGGTGCAAGGCTTGCTCAATATCCAGTATCTCATCGATCCAGATATCATCAGTCTGGGTGGCTCTATCAGTCAAAATCCAGATTTCATCCAAGGTGTCAAGGAAGCTGTTGAAGACTTTGTCGATACCTACGAAGAATACACGGTCGCACCAGTTATCCAAGCCTGCACCTATCATGCAGATGCTAATCTCTACGGAGCCCTTGTCAACTGGCTACAGGAGGAAAACCAATGGTAAGATTTACAGGACTTAGTGACAAACAAGCGCAAGCTATTGAAGTATTAAAAAAGCACATTTCTCTACCAGATGTAGAAGTAGCTGTCGCTCAGTCTGACCAAGCCTCTATCTCTATCAAGGGTGAGGATGGTCACTATCAATTGACCTACCGCAAACCTCACCAACTCTACCGCGCCTTGTCCTTGTTGGCAACAGCTCTGTCAGAAGCTGACAAGGTAGAGATTGAGGAGCAGGCAGCTTATGAAGATCTAGCCTACATGGCTGACTGTTCGCGCAATGCAGTGCTGAATGTGGCTTCTGCCAAGCAGATGATTGAGGTCTTGGCTCTCATGGGCTACTCAACCTTTGAGCTTTACATGGAAGATACCTACCAGATTGAAGGACAGCCTTACTTTGGCTATTTCCGCGGGGCTTATTCGGCTAAGGAGTTACAGGAAATCGAAGCCTATGCCCAGCAGTTTGACATGACCTTTGTTCCTTGTATCCAGACCTTGGCCCACTTGTCAGCCTTCGTTAAATGGGGTGTCAAGGAAGTGCAAGAACTCCGTGATGTGGAGGATATTCTTCTCATTGGCGAAGAAAAGGTTTATAACCTGATTGATGGCATGTTTGCTACTCTATCTAAACTACAAACTCGCAAGGTCAATATCGGGATGGACGAAGCCCACTTGGTTGGTTTGGGACGCTACTTGATTCTGAACGGTGTTGTGGATCGTAGTCTCCTCATGTGCCAACACTTGGAGCGCGTGCTGGATATTGCTGACAAATATGGTTTCCACTGCCAGATGTGGAGTGATATGTTCTTTAAACTTATGTCAGCAGATGGCCAGTACGACCGTGATGTGGAAATTCCAGAGGAAACTCGTGTCTACCTAGACCGTCTCAAAGACCGTGTAACCTTGGTTTACTGGGACTATTATCAGGATAGCGAGGAAAAATACAACCGTAATTTCCGCAATCATCATAAGATTAGTCATGACCTTGCTTTTGCAGGTGGTGCTTGGAAGTGGATTGGTTTTACGCCTCACAACCATTTCAGCCGTCTAGTGGCTATCGAGGCTAATAAAGCCTGCCGTGCCAATCAGATTAAAGAAGTCATCGTAACTGGTTGGGGAGACAATGGTGGCGAGACAGCTCAGTTTTCTATCCTACCAAGCTTACAAATTTGGGCAGAACTTAGCTATCGCAATGACCTAGACCGACTGTCTGCTCACTTCCAGACCAATACAGGTCTTTCGGTTGAAGATTTTATGCAGATTGACCTAGCCAACCTCTTGCCAGATTTGCCGGACAATCTCAGTGGCATCAACCCTAACCGCTATGTCTTTTATCAGGATATTCTCTGTCCGATTCTTGACCGACACATGACACCTGAACAGGACAAACCGCACTTCGCTCAGGCTGCTGAGACGCTTGCTAACATTAAAGAAAAAGCTGGCAACTATGCCTACCTCTTTGAAACTCAGACCCAGTTGAACCAGATTTTAAGTAGCAAAGTGGATGTGGGACGACGCATTCGTCAAGCCTATCAAGTGGATGATAAGGAAAGCCTACAAGAAATCGCCAGACAAGAATTACCAGAACTCAGAAGCCAAATCGAAGACTTCCATGCCCTCTTTAGCCACCAATGGCTGAAAGAAAACAAGGTCTTTGGCTTGGATACGGTCGATATCCGTATGGGCGGGCTCTTGCAACGCATTAAGCGAGCAGAAAGTCGCATCGAGGCTTATCTGGCTGGCCAGCTTGACCGTATTGATGAGTTAGAAGTGGAAATCCTGCCATTTACTGATTTTTACGCAGACAAGGACTTCGCAGCTACAACAGCCAACCAGTGGCATACTATTGCGACAGCTTCGACGATTTATACAACTTAATACTCTTCGAAAATCTCTTTAAACTACGTCAGCTTCCGTCTGCAACCTCAAAACAGTGTTTTGAGCAATCTGCGGCTAGCTTCCTAGTTTGCTCTTTGATTTTCATTGAGTATAAAAACAAGAACACCTTGCCTTGAGCAGAGTGTTTCTCGTGAAACATCCCTTTCTTCAAAAGTACTCCACATAAAATAATTTGTGGAGTTTTTTCTATAATTAGTAGTTTAACCTAACCTTCAAATAGGAGTATACTAATAATGTAATCGTTATCAAAAGTCTAAAAAGGAATTTTTAGATGGATATCAAAATAAAAAAGGGAGGAAATTATGAATAAGTTTTCAAAAACCTTGAGAGACAACTGGATCTTTCTCTTAATGGTTTTGCCAGGGGCACTCTGGTTGATTCTATTCTTCTACATTCCAGTATTTGGGAACGTGGTTGCCTTTAAAGACTACCACATGACCAGTAATGGATTTATAGATAGTATCGTGAATAGTAAATGGGTCGGACTCGATAATTTCAGATTCTTGTTTAGTTCAAAAGACGCCTTTATCATCACTCGAAATACTGTCCTCTACAATCTCGGCTTTATCTTTATCGGTTTGATTGTATCTGTAGGGATTGCCATCATCCTCAGTGAACTCCGTTCTAAGAGAATGGTTAAGATCTTCCAAACTTCCATGTTGTTCCCTTACTTCTTGTCTTGGGTTATCATCAGTTTCTTTACAGATGCCTTCCTAAACATTGATAAAGGTGTGTTCAACCATTTCCTAGAATCTATCGGAATGAAGGAAATCAATTTCTACGCTGACTTGGGTATTTGGCCTTATCTCCTACTTTTCCTTGGTATTTGGAAAGGCTTTGGATATAGCAGTGTCATGTACTATGCGACAATCATGGGAATTGATCCAACCTACTACGAAGCAGCGACAGTGGACGGGGCCAGCAAATGGCAACGAATTCGCAATGTAACTATTCCACAGTTGACACCATTGGTAACCGTATTGACCATCCTTGCAGTCGGAAATATCTTCCGTGCAGACTTTGGTCTCTTCTACCAAATCCCCCACAATGCTGGTCAGCTTTATAACGTAACCAACGTTTTGGATGTATATGTTTATAACGGTTTGACTCAGACAGCGGATATCGGGATGGCTTCAGCAGCAGGTCTCTACCAATCAGTTGTCGGCTTGATTCTGGTTATCCTATCAAACTTACTTGCAAGACGAGTTGATCCAAACTCAGCTTTGTTCTAGAAAGGAGGAGAATATGGCAGAAAAGAAAATTAAAAAAGAAAAAATTGATAATGTCGGCATTCACTCCTTCAGTAAGAAAGCAGATATCTTCTTTAGTACCATTTCTGGTTTGGTTGCCCTCTCTTGTATCCTACCCTTTGTATTCGTTATCGTTATTTCGGTGACAGATGAAAAGAGTATCCTCCAAAATGGATATAGCTTCTTCCCATCCCAATTTGGCTTAGACGGTTTTGAGTTTTTGGCACAGTTTAAGGATAAAATTCTCCAAGCCCTCTTCATCTCAGTCTTTGTAACAGTGGTGGGGACTATCACAAACGTTTTTATTACAACAACTTATGCCTACGCTATTTCACGGACAACCTTTAAGTATCGCAGATTCTTTACGATTTTTGCCCTTCTTAGTATGTTGTTCAACGCTGGTTTGGTACCAGGCTATATCGTGGTCACTCGTTTACTTCAACTTGGTGATACAGTTTGGGCCTTGATTGTTCCAATGCTTCTCTCACCATTTAACATCATCTTGATGCGTTCCTTCTTCAAGAAGACCATTCCAGAAGCTATTCTAGAATCCGCTCGTATCGATGGTGCTAGTGAGGCCCGGATCTTCTTCCAAATCTGTTTGCCATTGTCACTACCAGGTATCGCAACCATTACGCTCTTAACAGCTCTTGGTTTCTGGAATGACTGGTTCAACGCCCTTCTTTATATCAAGAGTGACAACTTGTATCCATTGCAATATTTGCTCATGCAAATCCAGCAAAATATGGACTACATCGCCAAAGCAGTCGGCCTATCTGGTCAACTGGGAGTTGCTCTACCGAAAGAAACAGGACGTATGGCCATGGTTGTGGTGGCAACACTTCCAATCGCGATTTTGTATCCATTCTTCCAACGCTACTTTGTAAAAGGTTTGACTATCGGTGGTGTGAAAGAATAGTGCTTGTTGAGAAAAATCATTTCTCATTTCCAAACTTCCCTTGCGTGAAGTTAAGATCATTACATTGTTTATAAGTTTAAAAATAAAAAAAGGAGTTTTTGTCATGAAAAACTGGAAAAAATATGCTTTTGCATCTGCTAGTGTAGTCGCTTTGGCTGCTGGTCTCGCTGCTTGTGGAAACCTTTCAGGTAACAAGAAAGCTGCTGACTCAGCTTCAGGTGAAAAAACGGTTATCAAAATGTACCAAATTGGTGACAAACCAGATAACTTGGATGAATTGCTAGAAAATGCTAACAAAATCATCGGAGAAAAAGTTGGTGCTAAATTGGATATCCAATATCTTGGATGGGGTGACTATGATAAGAAAATGTCAGTTATCACATCATCTGGTGAAAACTATGATATCGCCTTTGCATCTAACTATGTTGTAAATGCTCAAAAAGGTGCTTATGCTGACTTGACTGACTTGTACAAGAAAGAAGGGGCAGAACTTTACAAAGCACTTGACCCAGCTTACATCAAAGGTAACAGCATTAACGGTAAAATTTACGCAGTTCCAGTTGCAGCCAACGTTGCATCATCTCAAAACTTCGCCTTCAACGGAACTCTTCTTGCTAAATACGGTATCGATATTTCAGGTGTCACTTCATATGAAACACTTGAACCAGTTTTGAAACAAATCAAAGAAAAAGCTCCAGATGTAGTGCCATTTGCGGTTACTAAGAACTTCATCCCATCTGATAACTTTGACTACCCAGTTCCAAATGGACTTCCATTCGTTATTGACCTTGAAGGGGACACTACTAAGATTGTAAACCGTTACGAAGTACCTCGTTTCAAAGAACACTTGAAGACTCTTCACAAATTCTATGAAGCTGGATACATTCCAAAAGACGTAGCAACAAGCGATACTTCATTTGACCTTCAACAAGATACTTGGTTCGTTCGTGAAGAAACAGTAGGACCAGCTGACTACAGTAACAGCTTGCTTTCACGTGTTGCGAATAAAGATATCCAAATCAAACCAATCACTAACTTCATCAAGAAAAACCAAACAACACAAGTTGCTAACTTTGTCATCTCAAACAACTCTAAGAACAAAGAAAAATCAATGGAAGTGTTGAATCTCTTGAACACTAACGCAGAACTCTTGAACGGTCTTGTTTACGGTCCAGAAGGCAAGAACTGGGAGAAAATTGAAGGAAAAGAAAACCGTGTTAAAGTACTTGATGGCTACAAAGGAAACACTCACATGGGTGGATGGAACACTGGTAACAACTGGATCCTTTACATCAACGAAAACGTTACAGATCAACAAATTGCAGATTCTAAGAAACAATTGGCAGAAGCTAAAGAATCTCCAGCGCTTGGATTCATCTTTAACACTGACAATGTGAAATCTGAAATCTCAGCAATCTCTAACACAATGCAACAATTCGATACAGCTATCAACACTGGTACTGTAGACCCAGACAAAGCTATTCCAGAATTGATGGAAAAATTGAAATCTGAAGGTGCCTACGAAAAAGTATTGAACGAAATGCAAAAACAATACGATGAATTCTTGAAAAACAAAAAATCATAAGATCAATTGATTTCGTGTATTCATTCCTAATTCCTAAAAATGTGATCACTGTTTTCCTCAGGTTTGTCTGGGGGAGGCAGTGATTTTTTGAAACAAGAACATAGATATCCATGTTTTCTTATCACTATTTAACCATTCAGGAAATATCAAGTAACATTTAGGATTTGGAGTAAAGATTTAGGAAAATATAGCTTATATTAGAGATATCTCGAGTTTACAAAGGAGAGTTCATATGAAGAAGTATCAGCTTGTTTTCAAAATAAGTGCAGTTTTCTCTTACTTATTTTTCGTATTTGGTCTTTCTCAGCTGACGCTTATTGTCCAAAATTATTGGCAATTTTCTTCCCAGATTGGCAATTTCGTCTGGATTCAAAATATCTTGAGTTTACTATTTAGCGGAGTCATGATTTGGATTCTGGTTAAGACAGGCCATGGTTATCTCTTTCGCATTCCGAGAAAAAAATGGATTTGGTATTCGATTTTGACAGTACTTGTGGTAGTGCTCTATATCTCTTTTAACGTTCAGACAGCTAAACATGTTCAGTCAACTGCTGAAGGTTGGGCTGTATTGATCGGTTATAGTGGGACCAACTTTGCTGAGCTCGGTATCTATATAACTTTGTTCTTTCTGACTCCACTTATGGAAGAGCTAATCTATAGAGGATTACTGCAACACGCCTTTTTTAAGCATTCGAGATTTGGTCTTGATTTGCTTCTTCCTTCCATTTTATTTGCTCTTCCTCATTTTTCAAGCCTGCCTAGTTTGTTAGATATCTTCGTCTTTGCAACATCTGGCATCATCTTTGCTAGTTTGACCCGCTATACCAAGAGCATTTATCCTTCCTATGCGGTGCATGTGATTAATAATATTTTCGCAACATTACCATTTTTGCTGACTTTTTTACAGAGGGTGTTTGGGTAAAATATTAGCATGAGAGTTAGGGATTATAGTTTTTCAATTTATAAACGAATTTCAGGAGGTAAATGAGTATGACACCATTAAAATGGTTTGCCGGAGGAAGTGAAAGACGTTGTGAAGCGATGGCTATCATAGATTATCTATTGGAAGATATAAAGGATACGCCTCAGCTGACTCCCTTGAAAAATCAGTTAGTGATTTATAAAAAGCGATTAAAGAACGATGGGACCTCTACTCCATTTATTTTGAGTCAAATGAATGTTGACATCTCACGTGTGTTGATTGACAATAAGCTGATTCTGTCAGAAAGTCAAGCTGAGCAGATCAAAAAATTGAGAGAATTATCTGTCATTCGCTATGGCTACTGACGAAATGCAGGGATAAATCCCTTTCTACAATTTCCAGTCAAATAAATTGCATTCGTTTTCTCAAGCAGGTATACTAGTATAGTTAGATGAAAAATTCTGAAAATTTAAGAATAGAAAAGAGAAGAAATCTTATGGCAAAAGATATTCGTGTCTTACTTTACTACCTTTACACTCCAATTGAAAATGCAGAGCAATTTGCTGCAGACCACTTGGCTTTCTGTAAATCAATCGGCCTTAAAGGTCGTATCCTAGTCGCTGACGAAGGAATTAACGGAACAGTTTCAGGTGACTACGAAACAACTCAAAAATACATGGACTACGTTCACAGCCTCCCAGGCATGGAAGACCTCTGGTTCAAGATTGACGAAGAAAATGAACAGGCCTTCAAGAAGATGTTTGTTCGCTACAAGAAAGAAATTGTCCACCTTGGTTTGGAAGACAACGACTTTGACAACGACATCAACCCACTTGAAACAACAGGTGCTTACTTGTCTCCAAAAGAGTTCAAAGAAGCCCTTCTTGACGAAGATACCGTTGTCCTTGACACACGTAACGATTATGAGTACGACCTAGGACACTTCCGTGGGGCTATCCGTCCAGATATCCGCAACTTCCGTGAGTTGCCACAATGGGTTCGTGATAACAAAGAAAAATTCATGGACAAGCGTGTCGTGGTTTACTGTACAGGTGGCGTTCGCTGTGAGAAATTCTCAGGCTGGATGGTCCGTGAAGGCTACAAAGATGTTGGTCAATTGCACGGAGGAATTGCAACTTACGGTAAAGACCCAGAAGTCCAAGGTGAACTTTGGGATGGGAAAATGTATGTCTTTGACGAGCGTATTGCCGTAGATGTTAACCATGTCAACCCAACCATCGTAGGAAAAGACTGGTTTGATGGAACACCATGTGAACGTTATGTCAACTGTGGAAATCCATTCTGTAATCGTCGTATCTTGACATCAGAAGAAAATGAAGATAAGTACCTTCGTGGCTGCTCACACGAGTGCCGTGTTCACCCACGTAACCGCTATGTTTCAGAAAATGAATTGACACAAGCTGAAGTTGTCGAGCGCCTAGCCGCTATCGGTGAAAACTTGGATCAAGCAGCTACTGTATAAGATTAAACAGTCCTTAGGGGCTGTTTTTCTATGCTTTTTACTCAAAAATCTAAAGTTTGTTTCTGTATCTTTCAGGAAAATAAGGTATACTATATGTAAACGATTTCAAAGGAGTCCAGTTATGACGAAAACATTTTTTATTCCAAATAAACAGAGCATTTTAGGAGAACAGGAAATTTTGACTGCCAAGTCTGTCCTGGCCTTGGTAGATGGTTTGGAGTCACATAGCTATGATGCCGTCTATCTCCGTCAGCCTCTTAACCGTCTTGAGTATATCGAGTGTGCGATAGTGGGTCAATCACAATTTCTCTTTAAAGTTAGTTATGTTGATGATCAAAAGGCTTACCGTGTCGATCTTCCTGACCTACTCACGAAGACAGACTGGCAGATTATCAAGTCATTTTTAGATGCCCTGCTTACTTATACAGGAACTGAGATTGAAGGATTAGATGGTTTTGATTTTGAAGCTTATTTCCAAGCAAGTATTCAAGCTCATATTGCAGACACTGCGGCTCGTTTTACGATTTGCCAAGGAATTTTTAATCCTGTTTTCTTTAGTCATGAGGATTTGAAAAGCTTTTTAGGGGAAGATGGCTTGGCTCAATTTGAAGCGCGTGTGCGTGCGGTTCAAGAGACAGATGCTTACTTTGCAAGAGTTTCCTTCTATCAGGATGGAGAAGGACAAGTTCACGGTGTTTACCATCTGGCTCAAGGGGTCAAGACCGTTTTACCTAGAGAACCATTTGTTCCTGCAGCCTATATGGAGCAATTGGTGGATAAGGAAGTTCAGTGGGAGATTGACTTGGTTCAAATCACAGGAGATGGCTCTAAACCAGAAGACTATGAAGCTATCGCCCGCTTGGACTATGCAAAATTCCTAGAGTCACTACCATCAGCATCTTACCACCAACTAGATGCCAATCAACTAGAAGTACAACCTATCCTAGGACAAGATTTTAGAGCATTAGCACAAGAAAAGTAAAGCAGGTCAAGTGACTTGCTTTTTTGGCATAGAAAAATCCTGCCATGAAAGACAGGATTGAATTTTAAAGAAAGGCTAAGATACGAAGATAATCCCCAATCAGTGCCACTTCAGCTACAAAGAAGAGGAGGATAATGACTCCGTTCACAAGGACAGACAAGAATAATTGATAGAAGGAGTCGGTTTCACTTGATTGACTTGGTCTTGTAATGATATGGAGACTGGCAAGCAGAATGATTCCAATGCTAATCACACACAAGAGAGCCGTAAATCGTAGGCTATCAAAGAAGGCAAAGAAACTAGCAATGGCAGTGAGGAAGATTGGAATTGCCAAGAGTTGACTATACTGTTGGAGAACCTTTTCTAGCGTCCAGTCTTTTTCCTGGTGGATAAATCGTCTCACAACAAAACTACCCAAGAGGAATGAAAAGAAGAAGAGTGTTGTTGCTACTAGGATAGAGATAATCGAAAAGAGATTTAATGAAGCAAATTGTTCAGGGAAGTGATTATGCATAGTTGCTATATGTCCATAGTAAGCATGTTTGATGTGGTAGATACTAAAGAAAAAGGAAGACGCAGAAAACAGAATGAGCAAGAGAAAGGCTGTGTAGCTGTGTGTGCTACTTGTTTCAAGCTTGCTTGTAGGAGATTTGAGAGCCTCCACTAGCCAAGACCAAAAATCAAGCGCTTGCTCTTTCCATCTATCCGTAGATTTTGGAGCTTGGTCGGGGATATAGGGACTTTCTAAGGATTGACTGATAAGAAGGGGCTCTTTCGTGGTTGGTTTTTGCTGAGGAAGTGCTTCTTGACTCTCTTCAGCTATAGTGACTTTTTCTGTTTCCCCAGAAAGATCTTGCTCTTCTTCAGTAGAATTGGATGCTTTCTTTTCTTCTATTTCTGTTCTCGTTTCACCGTCTTCAGGCGTTTCAATTTTCTCTTCTTGCTGACTCTCCAGTTCGACTTCAGCTTGAGAGACTTCCTCCTCGACTTGAGTATTTTTTTCAATTGGTGTATCGAGAACGGCTATCGTTTCTTCAGCCTTGTCTGCAACATCTTGGGCTTGTTCATCAGACTTGTTCTTGCTTGTTGTTTTTACAAAATCATTACTTTCAAACCATTCTTGTTTCATGGTAGAACCTCCTTTTTAGTTAGATAAATATGCTTCCATAGTAGCAGATGTAAGCGCTTTTGTCAACGTCTGTTTGGTATGGATATTAGCTCAATATCATTATCAGCTCTAGCAATGAGTTGATCTTTTGTATCTGCTTTTTCTGTTTTATAAGGATTGCTTAATCGTTCATCTTTGTTTTCTTTGTTTTTAAACGAACGCCTTCCTTCTCTTAAAAAATGAAGAATAGAGCCATGTTTTGTTGAAAGATCTAAGTTGATTCTTTGTTTTTCTTCTTCGGAAAGTAGCAGTTGTAGGTCTGTTTTCGCCATCAGTTCCACCTTACCATGTACTTGGATTTTTTCAGCGTGGAAGTGATTCTCTGTTGATTCTAGCTGACTATCTGTCAGTTCTGTGCTAAAGATATTGATGATATTTGGTGTTGTGAGTTTACTGTTTTTGATACGACTTCCTTCAATTCGGAGGAGATAGCCATTTGTATTGAGAGTTGCATTTTCAAGACTAGCATTAGTGATACTCGTTTGTCCACGATTGGCTGACACGTTAATCCCTTTTAGACTTCTTCCTTTTGGCAATTGGAGAATAACTTCATCAAAACGACGAGAGTAGCTACTTGCGATATGGAGAATCCCGCCAATTCCAGAAGAGAGAAACGGAGTTTCAGACAGTTTTTTATCCGTTAGGCTCAGAGTTTTATCGTTTTGATTTGTGACAAGATCATGGTGAGCAGAAATAGATGGATGGTAAGAAATGTGGATTTGATCATCGAAAGAGTCTGTGATGATCAGTGCGTGTTGGTGGAGCGTGATCTCTAGGTTTTCGACTTCCTTGCCAAAGGTCAGCTCTTCCATCCGACTATCATAGACAGGTTCCTTGGACATGGCAAGTAGGCTCTTGATTCCGTCAGATTGGATGCCTACAAAGAGCAGGATAAATCCGATAACGGTAGTCACCACACCAAAAATGAGAAATCCTTTTGTCAATTTACGCATGCTGGTCACCTCTCTTTCCTTTTTTGAGAACAAATTGCACCAGGCGAACAATGAGTAGGCCGAAGAAGCGGGCTACATAGGAAATACCTAGTAAGACTAGTGAAGAAGCACCGATAGCTAGTAAACCAGAACCGAAAATCAAGATAAAGGCTGATTTAGCTTGGGCTAGGACAGTAAAACTTTCAACTAAAAATAGGAATCCGCCGATGATACCAAGTATGGAAACCGCAAAGAAAGCCAAGATGACAGTCAAGGCTGCCACAAGGATTGCGAACAGGGACACGAGGATGGCGATTCCCAGAGGAATACCGATAGGGGCTGCAAGCAAAGCTAACAAGGCGATATGGAAAATTTGTCGGTTATTCTTTTGAGCGGGTGCCTCATTGATTTTTTTATCGAGAAGATTGGAGAGAACTTCGTGAGCTGCTTCCTTAGGAGTTCCCAAGCTAGCGATGAGTTCTTCTTCTCCTTCGACTCCAGCATCGTCAAAGAGTTCCCTGAAATAGTCCATGGCTTCAATTTGGTCAGCTTCAGGTAGTTTTTTGAGATAAAGTTCTAGCTGAGTCAGGTATTCAGTTCTTGTCATGGCGGATACTCCCTTCTATGATGCCATTGATGGTGTCTGTATAGAGTGCCCATTCATCTTTTAGGGTCACGAGCTGTTCTATACCACCATTTGTCAAGGAGTAGTATTTGCGCATGCGACCTTGGAACTCTCTAGAATAGGTTGTCAGAAAGCTATTGCCCTCCAATTTTTTTAGGATAGGATAGAGTGTAGATTCTTTGATATTAGCGATCAGCTTAATGGTTTGGCTAATCTCATAACCATAAGAATCATCCTGCTCCAGTACGGCCAAGATGAGAAATTCAATCAAGGCAGAGGATGTTGGAAAGTACATGGGGAACCTCCTTTTCTAATGTGTAAGATTTTTATATATAATTTTTCTACACATACATTGTACATCTAAAAGAAAGCCCTGTCAAGAGAAATGTGTAAAATTTTTATATATAAAAAACTCCTAGTAAAAACTAGAAGTTTAGAGGATTTTATCGGCCTTTATCTAAATTTTATCGTAGATTTCTTATAGTTAATTTCCTTATCCAAAAGTTTCAATAAAGGAGTAACGTATTCAGGATTTGGAAACTTAGGACCGAAAATGACTTCATCGATTTGAACATTTTCTTCTCGCTCAAGATAAAGTTTACCGAATTCAGGAGAATAATCAATTTTTATTTTATCGTTATCAGAATTTAAGTTAGCATATTGTAAAATACGTAATTCTTCTTCATACTTGTAATCAACCGATTTGAATAGGTAGCGGATTTCTTCAATACAGTCAGCGATAGCTTTTTTATAGAACGGGTCCCCAGAATTTTTATAATCCCTTAATTCTGATTTTAAATCTACCAACAATCCTTTTAGTCGCGTTACTTCTTCACTAGTGAATAGTTCAGTTTCTTCGATGTCGAATTGATCATCGGAGTAATGAACGTAAGCTACGCGATATAAATAATCCTGATTAGTATTCGGTGTAGAATATTTGTCTTCAGAATTTTGAGTATTATCATTGTCTCTAGTCGTCATCTCTTTGTTGGATTCATTTGAAGAGATATCGTTTGAAATTTCAACGCTTGAATTCATTTTGTGACTGATTTGTTTATCTGAGTTTTTTTGATACCAAGGAAGGTCACTAAGTGAATGATAATGAGCAAAATCATTCTCATTTAGTACAATACAGACTCCCTCTGCGTTATTTCCGTATTGCGACCACATGGCTAGATCATCTGTTTTGCTAGTGAAACTCATTAAAAACCAAGAACTAGGATCCAAAGGATTACGTTTTTCTAATTTTAAAATGTTTTCTAGAATTTCCCCTTCTTCAGGATCGTTCATATAGTTAGCGTTATTTAGGCGTGTCTTTCCTGAGATGGAGAATGGAGCTTTATCCTCTTTTCCTAATATGCTTTGGAGCGCTTTTCCTGAGGTATAATGACCAAATTTTAGTTTTCTATTTTTGTCTTCAGTCTTTAATCCAAGTTCATACTTGATTTGTTGGACAAGCGAATAAATTTTAATTAACTGATTGATTCTTTCTGAGTTTTCCTTGTAATGCTCTATCCAGGATTTTAAAATATCATATTTTGTATCGGAGATGATACCAATTTTTAAGGTGCGAATAAGCAAATTTTTCTCTTTTTCATCTTTCCCTTCTTCAATAGATGAATCAAAACAAAGTTTATCCAAAGCTTTTACGATATTAGTAGTGGAAATCTGAACTTGATCTTGCTTAAATTGTTTTTCGTTTTCGAGTATTTCGATGAGCATATTTAAAATTTTAATACTCTGAATAGACTCTAAGGACTGACAGATATCGTTTACGAGATTTGATTGGTCTATTTGATTATTTTTTACCAAATCCATCCGAGCTGTAAGATATTGAACAGTAATTTCTTCAGATTGTACGAATCTATCGTGTAGTCTTTTTAGTTTATCTATAATTTCAAGTTTTTCCCCTTCATTTTGTTGTTTAGTGATAATTTCGGCAAGAGCTTCAGAGTAGCATAAAGTGATTTCTTCATTTTTTTCAAAATTATAAGCTAATTTCTTTAGTTTAGAAACCGTATCATTCAATTTATCTAAGTTGGTTTGTTTCAGTGATAAATTGAATAAAGCCATAGCATATTGTAACGCAATGTCTTCAGACTGATTGAACTGCTCAAAAATTTCTTTGAGTAAATTAGTGGTATTCTTTCTCTCTTCTACATTTATTTGTTTAGCTGACAAATTGACTAAAGCCATAGCATAGTGTAACGCAATGTCTTCAGACTGATTGAACTGCTCAAAAATTTCTTTGAGTAAATTAGTGGTATTCTTTCTCTCTTCTACATTTATTTGTTTAGCTGACAAATTGACTAAAGCCATAGCATATTGTAACGCAATGTCTTCAGACTGTTTAAACTGCTCAAAAATTTGTTTGACTGAATTAGCGGTATTCCCTCTCTCTTCTACATTTACTTGTTCAACTGACAAATTGACTAAGGCCATAGCATATCGTAAAGCAATGTCTTCAGACTGATTGAACTGTTCAAAAATTTGTTTGACTGAATGAATAGTATTGCCCAGTTCTTCTACGTTTACTTGTTCAGCTGACAAATTGACTAAAGCCCTAGCATATCGTAAAGCAATCTCTTCAGAATTTTGGAACTTTAAGGTTAAAGCTTCTATTTCTGATATGGATTCCTTACGTTCTTTGATATCATTTTGTCTATTTGAAAGATTGTATAAAGCCATAGCATAGTGTAACGCAATGTCTTCAGATTGATTGAACTGCTCAAAAATTTCTTTGAGTAAATTAGTGGTATTCTTTCTCTCTTCTACATTTACTTGTTCAACTGACAAATTGACTAAAGTCTTAGCATATTGTAATGCAATATCTTCAGACTGTTTGAAGCGTTCAAAAATTTCTTTGACAGAATTAACAGTGTTTAGTAGCTCCTCAACATTTACTTGTTCAACCGACAAATTGAACAGAGCCATAGCATAACGTAATGCAATATCTTCAGACTGTTTGAAGCATTCAAAAATTTCTTTGACAGAATTAACAGTGTTTAGTAGCTCCTCAACATTTACTTGTTCAATCGACAAATTGAACAGAGCCATAGCATAACGTAATGCAATATCTTCAGACTGTTTGAAGCGTTCAAAAATTTCTTTGACAGAATTAACAGTGTTTAGTAGCTCCTCAACATTTACTTGTTCAACCGACAAATTGACTAAAGCCATAGCATACCGCAACGCAATGTCTTCTGATTCAGGGTATTGCTCATAAATTATTTTAGCTTTTTTTGCTAGAGCTTCACAGGCAGTCTTATCTGTCTCCTTGGTTGATAAGTCAAAGAGCTTATCTAACTCTGTTAAACTTTCTTTCAAATTGTATTTCTGTTCATCCATTCTATGTACCTCGCTTGAAATAGTAGCTATCTTATAAACTAATTTATTTTTCGTATGATAATTAGTTTCTATACATTTTATTATATCAAAAATGTTATCTTTCTACTAACAGATGGATGGCGTTTTTTGTTGATATAAGCACCAAAAAAACCAGACAGAGCCTAGCTTTGTATTGTTTATAGTTGTGATAGATTTTAGAACAATTAAAGGATCTTATCCGCCCGATCTACCATAAAGAGTGAGATAGTCATGATGATATCGACGAGCAAGAGGGCAGCTACAGCTGGTACCCAAGAGTGGAAAAGGTCAAAACTGTAACCAAATAGGGTTGGTCCAAAGGCTGCTAGAATATAGCCTCCTGTTTGAGATAAGCCAGACAATTGGGCAGTCTTTTCAGGGGCGCTTGTCTTGAGTGAAAAGTTGACCATGAGATAAGGGAAGAGGGCGCTGGTTGCGGTTCCGATGAGGAGATGGATGGCAAGCCAGTAAATGAAATTATTGATTGGGAAGAAGAGCATGGAAATGCCGACCACACCAGCTAGTGAAACCAGAGTGAGCATGAGCTGACGGTTACGAGTAGATAAACTGGTTGTCAGGCTTGGGATAGTCATTGAAAAAGGAATGCTAATCAGAGAGAAGATAGAAGTCAGCAAGCCAGCTTCGTGACTGGATAGGCCTGCGTGGATAGCCATGGTAGGTAGCCAGGTCATAGCGGTGTAAAAGAGCAAGGATTGAAAACCGGCAAAGACAATCACTGCCCAGACCTGTTTATTACGCATAACTTTTGTTTTGCTTTTTTGTTTGGTTTGTGGAGCCAGTCTATGATTATAGCGGTGATTAGGCAGCCAGACCAAAAAAGTTGCTAGACAGAGCAGGGTGAGGAGGATGATAAGTCCTTTCCAAGAACTGGCTTGTGTAATAGGCACAGCTAGATAGGAAGCCAGAGCCGTCGCAACCCCCATAGAAGTTACATATAAGGTGGTCAGATAACCAATTTTCTTTGGTTGATTAGCTTGGATAAGACTAGGAAGCAGAACATTGATGACTGCGATACTTGCCCCAACCATCAAGGTTCCTAGATAGAGCAGGGGCAGATTGATTAGTCGAATGAGAGAACCGATGGTCAAGAAGAAAAGGCTATAGGTAAAGAGATGCTCCAAGCCAATTTTCTGAGCTAGTCGGGTAGAAAATAGCGAGAAGAGGGTAAACATGAGGAGGGGAAGGCTGGTCAGGACACCAAGTGAACTAACTTCGACTCCCAGCCCTTGCGAAATATCTCCCAAAATAATGGGTAAAACAGTAAAAGGAGTCCGCAAGGAAACACCAATCAGGATAATACCTGGAACAAAAAAGAGTGATTGCTTTTTCATATAATACCTCTCCTAGCTGATTTTAATAACAGCTTATTTTAAGGCTTTTTCCCTATAATGTCAAGTAAGGTTTTGGGCTTTCAAGATAAAAATGGGAAAGTCTTGAAAATTATGATAAAATAGTGGAAGGAAATCTATATATTGGAGAAAAACTGTGTCTGAAAAGCAAAAAATCAGCGTATTGATGTCGGTCTATATCAAGGAAAATCCGACATTTTTAAAGGATGCTATTGAGAGCGTTCAAAATCAGACTCTGAAACCGAGCGAATTGGTTCTGGTTGAGGATGGGCCTTTGACACCTGAGCTCTATCAGGTGTTAGACCAGCTTGAAGCTGAGTCTGATATTCCAGTGAAACGCTATCCTCTTGAGCAGAATCAAGGTTTGGGTCTGGCTCTTCGACAGGGTGTTTTGCAGTGTCAGTATGATATTATTGCCCGTATGGATACGGATGATATAGCTGTTCCAGACCGTTTTGAGAAACAGGTTCAGCTAATGGAGAAGAACAACCTCGACCTATTAGGTGGCCATATTGCAGAGTTTATTGATAATCCTGATGAGATTGTTTCTTACCGTCGTGTTCCAACCCAGCATGCAGATATTGTAGCTTATCAAAGGATGAGAAGTGCCTTTAACCACATGACTGTCATGTTCAAGAAGGACATGGTTCTCAAGGCAGGCAACTATGAGGATGGACTTTATATGGAAGATGACCTCCTCTGGCTTAATATGATTGCTGCAGGAGCCAAGACTGGAAATCTGGATCAAATCTTGTGTCAGGTTCGTGTTGGGGCAGGGATGTTTGAACGTCGTGGGGGACTGCGTTACCTTAAACTCTATCGTCAGGCTCGTCAGCGCATGCTGAAGAGAGGGCAGATTTCTTACATGGAGTATGCCAAGAGTGTTACGATTCAGATGCTTGTTGCCCTTTGTCCAGGATTTGTCCGACAGTTTATTTTTATGAAACTGTTACGAAAAAGCAAGTAAAAGATTGTAGCAAATCGTAAACTGGATAAAAAGTGTTATAATAACAATATAAATATCCAGCTCTTTTAAGGAGGAGTAGATTGACATGAATAAAAAACTAACAGATTATGTGATTGATCTGGTGGAAATTTTAAATAAACAACAAAAGCAGGTTTTCTGGGGAATATTTGATATTTTCAGTATGGTGGTTTCCATCATTGTATCTTATATTTTATTTTATGGGCTGATTAATCCAGCACCTGTTGACTACATTATCTATACGAGTTTGGCCTTCCTGTTCTATCAATTGATGATTGCATTTTGGGGGTTGAATGCTAGTATTAGTCGTTACAGCAAGATTACGGATTTCATGAAAATCTTTTTTGGTGTGACTGCTAGCAGTGTCTTATCATATAGTATCTGCTATGCCTTCTTGCCACTCTTCTCCATCCGTTTTATCGTGCTCTTTATCTTGTTGAGTACCTTCTTGATTTTATTGCCACGGATTACTTGGCAGTTAATCTACTCCAGACGCAAAAAAGGAAGTGGTGATGGAGAACACCGCCGTACTTTCTTGATTGGTGCTGGTGATGGTGGGGCCCTCTTTATGGATAGCTACCAACATCCAACCAGTGATTTGGAACTTGTCGGTATTTTGGACAAGGATGCTAAGAAAAAGGGCCAAAAACTTGGTGGAATCCCTGTTTTGGGCTCTTATGATAATCTGCCTGAATTAGCCAAACGCCATCAAATCGAGCGTGTTATCGTTGCGATTCCGTCGCTTGACCCGTCAGAATATGAGCGTATCTTGCAGATGTGTAATAAGCTGGGTGTCAAATGTTACAAGATGCCTAAGGTTGAAACTGTTGTTCAAGGTCTTCACCAAGCAGCTACTGGCTTCCAAAAAATTGATATTACGGACCTTTTGGGGCGTCAGGAAATTCGTCTTGACGAATCGCGTCTGGGCGCAGAACTGACAGGTAAGACCATCTTAGTCACAGGGGCTGGTGGTTCAATCGGTTCTGAAATCTGTCGCCAAGTTAGTCGCTTCAATCCTGAACGCATCGTCTTGCTCGGTCATGGGGAAAATTCAATCTACCTTGTTTATCATGAATTGATTCGTAAGTTCCAAGGGATTGATTATGTACCAGTGATTGCCGATATTCAAGACTATGACCGTCTCTTGCAAGTCTTTGAACAGTACAAGCCAGCTATTGTTTATCATGCGGCTGCCCACAAGCACGTTCCTATGATGGAGCGTAATCCAAAAGAAGCCTTCAAAAACAATATTCGTGGAACCTACAATGTTGCTAAGGCTGTTGATGAAGCCAAAGTACCTAAGATGGTTATGATTTCGACAGATAAGGCGGTTAATCCACCAAATGTTATGGGAGCAACCAAGCGCGTGGCTGAGTTGATTGTCACTGGCTTTAACCAACGTAGCCAATCAACCTACTGTGCGGTTCGTTTTGGAAATGTTCTTGGTAGCCGTGGTAGTGTCATTCCAGTCTTTGAACGTCAGATTGCTGAAGGTGGGCCTGTAACGGTGACAGACTTCCGCATGACCCGTTACTTTATGACCATTCCAGAAGCTAGCCGTTTGGTTATTCACGCTGGTGCTTATGCCAAGGATGGGGAAGTCTTTATCCTTGATATGGGCAAACCAGTCAAGATTTATGACTTGGCCAAGAAAATGGTCCTTCTAAGTGGCCACACCGAAAGCGAAATTCCAATCGTTGAAGTTGGAATCCGCCCAGGTGAAAAACTCTACGAAGAACTCTTGGTGTCAACCGAACTGGTTGATAATCAAGTTATGGATAAGATTTTCGTTGGTAAGGTTAATGTCATGCCTCTAGAAGCCATTGATCAAAAAATTGAAGAGTTCCGAACTCTCAGTGGAGATGAGTTGAAGCAAGCTATTATCGCCTTTGCCAATCAAACCACCCACGTTGAATAAAAACAGAAAAACGCATATTATCAGGTCTGAAGAACCTTGGTAATATGCGTTTTGTTATGTAGAAACTTGCTCCATTTTCTTCTGAAATGGGGTTGTCGCCCAGTCTATGTTATTGAAAATACTCCAAAACTTCTAAGGGTTTGTGGGCGATATAATCAGGTTGATAGTTTAGTAGATCTGCCTTCTCTCCAAATCCCCAAGTGACGGCCAATTTCTGGATGCCTGTTTCTTGAGCTCCAAGCATATCAAACTTGGTATCTCCAATGATGATGGCTTGTTCTGGGGCTAGTTGATGTGTCTGCAAGGCTTGGCGAATGACATCGGCCTTATGGGGTGCTTCAGGGCTGGAACCATAAATGCCATCAAAGAAATGATGGATTCCCAAGTTTTTAGTCATGTCTTGAGCGGTTGGAGCATTCTTTGTCGTGGTGATATAAAGAGGGTAATTGCTCGATAACTTCTCAAGCAAGTCTACAATCTGGGGAAAGAGTTGAGCTTCATAGATGCCTTTTGCCTTGTAGTAAGAACGGTATATCTGGACAGCCTCAGAAATTTGTTCTTTGGAAAGGCAGGTCGCAAAACTACTTTCGAGAGGCGGTCCCATAAAACTACGAATGGTTTTGGCATCAGGACTAGGCACCCTCAGTTCCTTAAAAGTATGAGTAAAGGCATTGTGAATCCCGATAGAACTGTCAACGAGGGTTCCATCCAGATCGAAAAAGATAGCTGAGATAGAGGTCATGGTTTCTCCTATTTGATAAGCTTATTCTCCGAAAATTTCTTTTTGGAGGCGACGACCAGTTGGGGTAGCAGCAAGTCCACCTTCAGCTGTTTCACGAAAGGCAGTTGGCATGCTTGAACCCACTTGGTACATGGCATCGATAACTTCATCCACAGGGATTTTAGATTCGATACCTGCCAAGGCCATATCTGCTGCGATGAAGGCAAAGCTAGCTCCCATGGCATTGCGTTTGACGCAGGGAACTTCGACCAAACCTGCAACAGGGTCACAGATGAGGCCTAGCATGTTTTTAATGACAAAGGCAATAGCCTGGCTGGCCTGATAAGGTGTTCCGCCTGCAGCTAGAGTCAAGGCGGCAGCGCTCATAGCAGAGGCTGAACCAACCTCAGCTTGGCAACCGCCCTCAGCACCCGAGATAGAGGCGTTGTTTGCGATGACTAGTCCAAAGGCACCGGCAGCAAAGAGGAAATCCAGCTGTTGCTCGTGGTTGAGGTCTAATTTTTCAATAGCAGCAGTGAGAACGGAAGGGAGACAGCCAGCACTTCCTGCGGTCGGAGTAGCGCAGACCAAACCCATTTTGGCATTGTGCTCATTGACTGCAATGGCATTTCGGGCAGCAGAGAGAATCGTGTAATCTGATAAAGTTTTTCCATTTTTGATGTAATGATCCAATTTGGCAGCATCTCCACCTGTCAGGCCACTACGAGATTTATTTTCATTGAGGCCAAGTTGGACAGAGGCTTTCATGACTTCTAGATTGCGTTCCATGAGAAGGAGGACTTCTTCACGTTCGCGACCTGTCAATTCAAACTCTGTTGTAATCATGAGTTCTGAGACATTTCCTTGAAAGTCCAGATCTGCTTGCTCGACCAATTCTTTGATAGAATAAAACATGCTTCCTCCTATTTAAAGAAATTGACATTGTGGAGATGAGGGATTTTTCGAATT
Organism: Streptococcus mitis; assembly: GCF_003942865.1. Lineage (GTDB taxonomy): Bacteria > Bacillota > Bacilli > Lactobacillales > Streptococcaceae > Streptococcus > Streptococcus mitis_BI. Next base: position 29,892 of record NZ_RJNZ01000002.1, read on the forward strand.
TCTTCGATAGCCTCATCACAGTTGCGACTGTCAACTTCGATAATCATAATGGCTTTTTCACCAGCTTTTTCACGAGTAACATTCATCTGGGCGATATTGATATCATAGCGTGAAAGTGCCTCTGTAACAAGGGCAATCATACCTGGAATATCTTGATGAACAATGATGATAGTCGGTGTATTCATATTGAGAGAGACGGCAAAGCCATTGAGTTCGGTTACCTGAATATTCCCGCCACCGATTGAAATACCAGTCACGCTGATGGTCTTGTGAGCATTTTTGACGGTAATTTTAGTGGTGTTTGGGTGAGGGGCATTGCTGTCTTTCTGAATGGTCCAGACAATCTTGATACCACGTTTGTGGGCAATCTCCAGACTGTTTGGGATTTCAGGATCATCTGTATCCATGCCCAAAATACCTGCAACAAGGGCTAGGTCTGTTCCGTGACCACGATAGGTTTTGGCAAATGAGTTAAAAAGTTGGAATTCGACTTCTGTCGGAGTATCATCAAAAATGGAAGAGACAATCTTCCCAATACGAACAGCACCAGCAGTATGGCTACTAGATGGGCCAATCATAACTGGTCCGATGATATCAAAGACAGATTGAAAACGAAGTGATTTCATCAGTTTCCCCTTATAAAAATTCTTATCTCTATTATATCAAAGAATGAAGGTCTTGGCTTTAATTGTGGATGAAAACCTTTTTACACTACAAATAGCATAAAAAAGCATCTTTTGTAACAAAAAATAGCTTATTTAGGGAAATAAAAAATAATTTTGTAATATTTCTACATAAAAGTGTCAAGAAACGGTAATATTTAAAGGGTATGATAGAACTATAGAAAGAAGGAGAATTTTCAAATATGAAATCAACAACTAAAAAGATTAAAACAACTCTTGCAGGAGTAGCTGCCTTGTTTGCAGTATTTGCTCCATCATTTGTATCTGCTCAAGAATCATCAACTTACACTGTTAAAGAAGGTGATACACTTTCAGAAATCGCTGAAACTCACAACACAACTGTTGAGAGATTGGCAGAAAACAACCACATCGACAACGTTCATTTGATTTATGTTGGTCAAGAGTTGGTTATCGATGGTCCTGTAGCGCCTGTTGCAACACCAGCGCCAGCTACTTATGCGGCACCAGCTGCTCAAGATGAAACTGTTTCAGCTCCAGTAGTAGAAACTACAGAAGTAGTGGAAGAAACTCCAGTAGCAAGTGAAGCAGTAGCAGAAGAAACAGTTGTATCAACAGAAGCTTCAGCACCAGCTGCAACTGTAAGCGGATCTGAAGCAGAAGCTAAAGAATGGATTGCACAAAAAGAATCAGGCGGTAGCTACACAGCTACAAACGGACGTTATATCGGACGTTACCAATTGACAGATTCATACTTGAACGGTGACTACTCAGCTGAAAACCAAGAACGTGTAGCAGATGCTTATGTTGCAGGACGTTACGGTTCATGGACAGCCGCTAAAAACTTCTGGCTTAATAACGGCTGGTATTAAGAAATAGGGGAAGAGCTTTTAATAGCTCTTTTTTCTTACATTTTAAGAAGTCTGTTCACTCTTTGTAGACAATATGACATAATCTTCTCAAAAAAGTAGTATAATGTTTTTATAGAATATAAATAGTGGTGGTTAGCATGCATGCATTATTAGCAACAAGATTAAAAAATAAGCGAAAAGAGCTGGGCTGGTCGCAAAAAGAATTGGCAGAAGGAATTTGCCAACAAACTCAGATAAGTCGAATGGAACAAGGCAAATATATGCCAGGAGCAGATTTGTTATATAAATTATCTGAAAAAATGGGCTTAAATATGGACTATTTCTTTTCAGGAGAAATTTCGAAAGAGTTTTTAGGCTTGTCTGCTTTCAAGAGATTGTCTGAAACATTGTTGGAAAATCAAGATTATGCCTCTTTGAAATATGCTTTTGAGGGAGAGAGAAAGCAACAGACTTCTTTATCTTTTGATGAAAAGATTTATCTGGACTGGATAGATGCCATTCTAACCTATCAATGTGAACATCAATTAAAACTAGCTATTTCAAAAATAGAAGACATCCTCAGTAGGATTAGTATTGAGAAAGTGGACTACTTGTATATTTTGAATACCCTGCTGATTTTCTTAGGCTATGATGAGGATAAGGAGAAATTTGAACAACTATATGAACAGGTTTCCGTAGCTCTTTCAAAAATCGATACCAGTGTGCGTGAACAAATTGAGTTGTATATCAAAATAAAATACAATTATTGTTACCACCTTTGGAAACAGGAGGAGATGGACAAGTCCAGAGCGATATTATTGGAGATGATTGAATTTTGTAACAAGTATCATAGTAGCTTTAGGCTAGCAGATTTATATTGTTTGTTGGGAAATGTAACAGAAAATCTTGCTATCTCTGTTGCTAAGGACTATTATATGAAAGCTAAGGTGCTTTATCTAATTGAAAATAATGAAGTTATGGCACTAAAGGTAGAACAATATCTGATGGATAAGTAGTCAGAGAATGTATAAGGATAGCAAAAGCTATCTTTTTTATGTGCGAAATATAACTATAATTCTTCTTTTTAAAAATATTTAATTCTATACCTTGATTACTTGACAGGTTATATATGTTGATTTATAATATAAGTGAAACTAGTTGTGTAAACGCTACCAAAAACGGTATTCTTAACTTTGTATTTAGTCGAGAATTATGATGTAGCTAGAAAAGGGGTGGAAAAATGTTTAAAAATAAGGAACTTTTTCGAGTAGTCATGATATTTGTGATAGGAATTATCCTAATTTTAATGACACCAGTCTTATTTAAAGTTGTGATGGAACTATTTTCAAAATAAATAGGCCTCTACTTGAGGCAGAGTAGTGAATCAGGAGGTTAAGTGATGAACTACAATTTAAAATATCTTTTATCAGGAATATTTATCATAGTCTTTATAGGCTTCCTAGTTTGGATGCGTTATTTTAATCAGAAGAAGGAAGAAGAGCATTCGGATGTGTCTTTTGAAACGAGGTTAGATAGTGAAGTCAAGACCTTATATAAACAACTAGGATTGGGTGAGGAGCCTCACTATTTCTTAGCTTATCGTTACCTACATCCCTGGTTTAATCTAGCAATTTTACCACCAACAGTTGAAATTCTCTTAACTAAAATAGCGCTGGTGATGGTGACTCCAGACAAACTACTGATAAGAAATCTTGGAAATGGTATGACTTTCACAAGTGAGCATCATCGTGATTTGCGACAAGGACTTATCCGCATTCCAAAATCAGAGATGAAAGAATTTGAGATTCGCAACTGGAAAAGAGCTTTTGTATTTGGCGATTTTTTGACAATTAAAACAAGTCAACAGAGCTATTATTTGCAAGTCAGAGATGATGGACTTCAAAAAGGAAGTCTTTCTACCAAACATTTCTCAGACTTGAAACGACAAGATTTTCTAGGATTATTGACAGATAAAAGAACATTCTGATAGACAATTACCCCAAAAAACGAATCTCTGAACGTTCAAAAATTCAAAAACAACACAGTATTCCTTTCAATTTGATTGTGTTCAAAATTGGAATGACAGTGTGGTTTTATTAGGAAGCTAGTTTTTGCTAGCCTCGTCTCTTCATGGGAGGTATCTCTATGAAAAAAATCAGTCATCTTTGTATGCTTCTGCTGTTGCTGTGTACCACTTTTTTTGTTTTTAATATAAACTACACACGTGAAGCGGTTCGGATTCGGGAAATGGGAAAGACTGTAGATTCTTTGGATTTGTATTTGAAAGATATTAACGAACCTGCAGCGTCTGTTCTTCGATTTTTTGAGGATGTATCAAAGGAGTACAAGGTCTCCATCATCAAAACAGACAGTGGTGATGAGGTAATCAAGTCTGGTGTTTTTGATAAAGATACCTTCCCCTACCAAGAGTTTGGGATTTCTTCTCTTGATTTTACCACAGATGGTAAAGGAGTCTACAGTAATAAAGAAATTTCTAATAAACTTGGTACGATACCGACCTTTCTAAAAGCCAAGCCTATTCAGCTTATAACTTTTCAAACCTATATCAAGGATACATCTCGTAGTTTAAATGGTCGCTATACGATAACTTCTACACAAGAGATGGATAAGGATAGGATTGTACAGAAATGGAGCGATTTTTTCAAGATAGACCAGGCTACCTTGCTAGAGCCTACCTATAAAAGTGCAGTGGAAGTCATAAATCGAGATTTGCTTTTATCTGCCATTGTTTTTGTCTTGGCTATTTTACTTCTTGTGTTAGTAACAGTTTATCAGCCGATGATGGAGATGAAACGAGTGGGGGTTCAAAAGTTACTTGGTTTTCAAAGCGGGGCGATTTTAGCTGGTTTTGTAAAGACTAATTTTTATCTTCTCTTGGGTGGAAGTCTTGTCATTGACTTGGGACTATTTTTAGTGCTGGACTACAGGCCAAAACTTCTGTTCCCAAGTTTACTCTTATCCCAATTTCTGCTTTTACAGTTGTATTTGTTTATCAGTTGGCTGACCTACCTGATGATTCAGAAAATGACAGTTAGTTCCATGTTGAAAGGTTTTTCATCTGTCAAACTTGGTCTCATCTTCAATTATGTGATGAAAATAGGGACAACTATTTTACTGACGGCCTTACTGATTGGGGTGGGCAGAAGTCTAGAACAAGAAAACAAAGAACTTGCTTATCAGCAACAGTGGGTAAGCCAAGGGAATTACTTGACCTTAGAAACCTTCCAACTCAATGATAACCTGTGGCAAGAAGAGCTAGCAGGGTCAGGGAAATCTACAGATTATTTCTACCAATTTTATCAAGATTTGCTAGCAAAAATACAAGTAAATTATGTGCGAAGTGCGAGTCTTCCTATCAAACCAGTCATCAAAGCTGAACAAGTACAGCAGTACCAACTGCCTGATAAGGTAGATGTTTACTATGCTAATAGCAATTTTCTAAAGAGCAAGGGATTCAAGTTACCAGATAACAGCACTAAAAAAGTTATTTTAATGCCAGCCAGTGATAAAGGACAAGAAGGTAAGAATCAGTTCTTGGGAAAATCCATCGCCTATCTTTCTCTGAGGTATGAAGATCAGCAAAAGCAAACAATAGAAGATATGGATGTAGAAATTGCCTACTATGAAGGAGATTGGTCTTTCTTCCCTTATAATAATGAGCGAAAGGAAAATCTCCACAATCCAATCATTAGTCTGGTAAATGATCAAGACATGATGTGGGAAGAAAAGACTCGCTTGTCAACGACAGGTTTAAACAACCCGATGAAAGTTGAAAATACAGAACAAAATCAAAAAGTGATTACGGAGTTAGTTGAGAAATTATCAGATGGGAATTATTTAAAATTTTCATCGATTCAAGCCATTCAACAAGAGAAAGTAGATTCTTATCGAGATGCAGTTCGAAATCTTAATATACTCTTTGCTTTGTTTGGTCTCCTTAGCATGATGATTTCCTACTTCTTACTAGTAACAACTTTCTTATTGAAGCGCAGGGACATTATTACCAAGAAATTTATGGGGTGGAAACTGGTCGATCGCTACCGCCCTCTTCTAGTTCTGCTCTTGTTGGGCTATAGTCTCCCTCTTCTAGTATTGATTTTCTTTGCCCATGCGCTCTTGCCACTCCTGCTGTTTGCAGGCTTTACATGTCTGGATATACTATTTGTGCTAGTATTGGCTTCTAGGATGGAGAAAAGAAGTCTAGTAGAATTATTGAAAGGGGGCATCTTATGATTGAGTTAGAAAATATTACCAAAACCATTGGAGGAAAAGTGATTTTGGATCACTTGTCTCTCAGGATTGATCAGGGAGATTTGGTTGCCATCGTTGGAAAAAGTGGTAGTGGTAAGTCGACCTTGTTAAATTTATTAGGTTTGATAGATGGTGATTATAGCGGACGGTATGAGATTTTTGGTCAGACAAATCTAGCGGTCAATTCTGCTAAGTCGCAAACAATAATCCGTGAACATATCTCTTATCTGTTTCAAAATTTTGCCCTGATTGATGATGAAACGGTCGAGTACAATCTCATGCTGGCGCTGAAATATGTGAAATTGTCTAAGAAAGACAAGCTCAAAAAGGTGGAAGAGATTTTAGAGAGAGTAGGTTTGTCAGCTACTTTGCATCAAAAGGTCTCCGAGTTATCTGGTGGCGAACAACAACGAATTGCAGTTGCTAGAGCCATCTTAAAACCCAGCCAGCTGATTTTAGCCGATGAACCAACAGGTTCTCTGGATCCTGAAAATAGAGATTTAGTCTTGAAGTTTCTCTTAGAGATGAATCGCGAGGGGAAAACAGTTATTATTGTGACCCACGATGCTTATGTAGCCCAACAATGTCATCGGATCATTGAATTGTGAAAAATACAGAAATCTTATCAAAAATCTTTAGATTTAAGGATACCTTTAAAATTTAATTTTAAAACACTCATTTATCAACATTTTTTGATTGATAAAAATAGGAAATTGGTTGTTTTTGGGAGATTCCCTAAAATTACCTCCTAACCACACGTACTAAAAAGATACTTCCTATGGAAATCGTATGACTCTTAAGCTTTGAATACTTAAGTTCTCATTGTTTTGAGCTATTCTAGCTTTAGAATCCTTCAGAACGTAAAATTTTAAGAAGTCAAAGACCTAGAATACCCATAAAACATTTATTCTATAGCAATTCTAAGTTTAGAATTATATATATATGTTCTTGAGCTGTTCAATAGTTTGGACAGCTCTATTCTGAGAAATCTGAGTTATCAATGCTTTAGAATAGTATTTCGTCAATGGATTTTATTGAAGGATTGCTTATTTTATGCTACTCTAAAATAAAACGGATTTAATGGAGCAAATGGAGAATCATTACATGAAACATTTTTTTGCAGGAATTGGTGAGATTCATTTTTTGTCACTTTTATTATATCTAGGCATGTCTACTAGCCCAATTATTGGACTAGTGATTGGACATACTAAAATAAATCTAATAAATTCTATTATTATAGCTCTTGGTATGATATTGACATTAATTTTGGTATTATCAAGAGTGTATAGAAAATATTTTTATAGAGACGATGATGACTAAAGTTTTTATCAATAAAATCAGAGGTTGGTAGATTATCAGCCTCTTTCTTGTCTTCTCCAACCAAGCATGTTATAATGAAAACTGCTCAAACGACCTTCAATCGTGAAGCACACACGACCTTCAATCGTGAATAAACGAATAGATGGGAGACTTACAATGAGTGATAACTCTAAAATACGTGTTGTCGTGGGGATGAGTGGTGGTGTTGATTCGTCGGTGACGGCTCTTTTGCTCAAGGAGCAGGGCTACGATGTGATCGGTATCTTCATGAAGAACTGGGATGACACAGATGAAAACGGCGTCTGTACGGCGACCGAAGATTACAAGGATGTGGCTGCGGTAGCAGACCAGATTGGCATTCCCTACTACTCTGTCAATTTTGAAAAAGAGTACTGGGACCGCGTTTTCGAGTATTTCCTAGCGGAATACCGTGCAGGACGCACGCCAAATCCAGATGTTATGTGCAACAAGGAAATCAAGTTCAAGGCCTTTTTGGACTATGCCATGACCTTGGGGGCAGACTATGTGGCGACTGGGCATTATGCTCGAGTGGCGCGTGATGAGGATGGCATCGTTCACATGCTTCGTGGTGTGGACAATGGCAAGGACCAAACCTATTTCCTCAGCCAGCTTTCGCAAGAACAACTTCAAAAAACCATGTTCCCTCTGGGGCATTTGGAAAAGCCTGAAGTTCGCAGACTAGCAGAAGAAGCAGGTCTTGCGACTGCTAAGAAGAAAGACTCGACAGGGATTTGCTTTATCGGAGAAAAGAACTTTAAAAATTTCCTCAGCAACTACTTACCAGCTCAGCCTGGTCGCATGATGACTGTGGATGGTCGCGATATGGGCGAGCATGCAGGACTTATGTATTATACAATCGGTCAGCGTGGCGGTCTGGGTATCGGTGGGCAACACGGTGGTGACAATGCCCCTTGGTTCGTTGTCGGAAAAGACTTAAGCAAGAATATCCTCTATGTCGGCCAAGGTTTCTACCATGATTCGCTCATGTCAACCAGCCTAGAGGCTAGCCAAGTCCACTTTACTCGTGATATGCCAGAGGAGTTTACGCTCGAATGTACGGCTAAATTCCGCTACCGTCAGCCTGATTCTAAGGTGACCGTCCATGTCAAAGGAGATAAGGCAGAGGTCATCTTTGCAGAACCGCAACGAGCCATTACACCAGGACAGGCAGTTGTCTTTTACGATGGCGAAGAGTGTCTAGGTGGCGGTTTGATTGACAATGCTTACCGCGATGGACAAGTTTGTCAGTACATTTAGATTGACAAATTTTCTCAATTTGCTACAATAATAAAAGCAATAGAAATGATGGTCAAAGCTCATGGATGTTGCAGGCTTTTTGTCCTGCACTTCTTTGGAGTTTTGACTGTTTTTGTGTCGTTTAAGGGAAAGGATAGGAATGACTCAACAAGACTTTCGGACAAAAGTAGGAAATACAGTTTTTGGCGTTCGGGCGACAGCTTTGATTCTTCAAAATCGCAAACTCCTAGTTACCAAAGATAAGGGCAAGTATTACACAATTGGAGGTGCGATTCAAGTCAATGAAAGCACGGAAGACGCGGTAGTCCGTGAAGTGAGGGAAGAACTGGGTGTCAAAGCTCAAGCTGGGCAACTAGCTTTTGTAGTTGAAAATCGTTTTGAACAGGACGGTATTTACTATCACAATATCGAGTTTCATTATCTAGTGAATTTGCTTGAAGATGCCCCATTGACCATGCAGGAAGATGAAAAATCGCAGCCCTGTGAATGGATTGACATAGACAAGCTTGAGGGTATCAATCTAGTTCCAGCCTTTTTAAAAACAGCCCTGCCAGATTGGGACGGCCAACTAAGACACATTCATCTTGAGGAATAGGAGAGAAATATGACTTATAATTTTACAGAAGAATACGATATTATTGTAATTGGTGCAGGACACGCGGGGGTGGAAGCATCCCTAGCTGCTAGCCGTATGGGCTGCAAGGTCTTGCTTGCGACTATCAACATTGAAATGCTGGCTTTCATGCCTTGTAACCCTTCGATCGGTGGTTCTGCCAAGGGGATTGTCGTGCGTGAAGTTGATGCCCTCGGTGGCGAGATGGCCAAGACCATTGACAAGACTTACATTCAGATGAAGATGCTCAACACAGGGAAAGGTCCAGCCGTTCGTGCCCTTCGTGCGCAGGCTGACAAAGAGCTTTACTCTAAGGAGATGCGCAAGACAGTTGAAAATCAAGAGAATCTCACCCTTCGTCAAACCATGATTGATGAGATTTTGGTGGAAGATGGCAAGGTTGTCGGTGTTCGTACAGCGACTCATCAAGAATATGCTGCTAAGGCTGTTATCGTGACGACAGGGACTGCCCTCCGTGGGGAAATTATCATTGGAGACCTTAAGTATTCATCAGGTCCTAACCACAGCCTAGCTTCGATTAACCTTGCTGACAATCTCAAGGAATTAGGCCTCGAAATCGGTCGTTTCAAGACAGGAACCCCTCCACGTGTCAAGGCTTCTTCTATCAACTACGATGTGACCGAGATTCAGCCAGGAGACGAAGCGCCTAATCATTTCTCATACACTTCACGAGATGAGGACTATGTCAAAGATCAAGTGCCATGCTGGTTGACCTATACCAATGGTACCAGTCATGAGATTATCCAAAACAACCTCCACCGTGCGCCTATGTTTACAGGTGTGGTCAAGGGAGTAGGGCCTCGTTACTGTCCGTCGATTGAGGACAAGATTGTGCGCTTTGCGGACAAGGAACGTCATCAACTCTTCCTTGAGCCAGAAGGGCGCAATACAGAGGAAGTCTATGTTCAAGGTTTATCAACCAGTCTGCCTGAGGATGTCCAGCGTGAGCTGGTTCATTCTATCAAAGGTTTGGAAAACGCAGAGATGATGCGAACAGGTTATGCCATTGAGTATGACATGGTCTTGCCTCACCAGTTGCGTGCGACTTTGGAAACCAAGAAAATCTCAGGTCTTTTCACTGCTGGTCAGACAAATGGAACGTCAGGTTACGAAGAGGCAGCAGGTCAAGGGATTATCGCTGGGATCAATGCGGCTTTGAAAGTCCAAGGCAAGCCTGAGTTGATTTTGAAGCGTAGTGACGGTTATATTGGGGTCATGATTGATGACTTGGTGACCAAGGGAACCATTGAACCCTACCGTCTCTTGACCAGTCGTGCTGAATACCGTCTCATTCTTCGCCATGACAATGCTGATATGCGTTTGACTAAGATGGGACGTGAGATTGGCCTTGTGGATGACGAACGCTGGGCTCGCTTTGAAATCAAGAAAAATCAATTTGATAATGAGATGAAACGCCTAGACAGCATCAAACTCAAGCCAGTCAAGGAAACCAATGCCAAGGTTGAGGAGATGGGCTTCAAGCCGTTGACAGATGCAGTGACAGCCAAGGAATTCCTTCGCCGTCCAGAAGTTTCTTATCAAGATGTGGTGGCCTTCATCGGACCAGCTGCAGAGGACTTGGATGACAAGATTATCGAATTGATTGAAACAGAAATCAAGTACGAAGGCTATATTTCCAAAGCCATGGATCAGGTTGCCAAGATGAAACGCATGGAAGAAAAACGCATTCCAGCCAATATCGACTGGGATGACATTGATTCTATCGCGACGGAAGCCCGTCAGAAGTTCAAACTCATCAATCCAGAAACCATCGGCCAAGCCAGCCGTATTTCGGGAGTAAACCCAGCAGATATTTCTATTTTGATGGTGTATCTTGAAGGTAAAAATCGTAGTATTTCAAAAACTCTTCAAAAATCAAAATGATACGTCGTCGGCTTCTTACGAATGAGTTCAAAGCTTGGCTTTGATTCATCGCCAGCCTCCCATAGTTCCCCTAACTATGGGAGCTAACTCAAGTTATGCTTTCGCCTAGCCTTCTAGTCTGATTTCGATTTTTATTGAGTTTCAATCTCAAAAGAAAGCATAGAGAAAAACAGCTCCGAAAAATCGGGGCTGTTTTGTTGACTTATTCTTCATCTGGTGTGAGGATCATTGGGATGATAATCGGTTCACGTTCTGTATTTTCATAGAGAAAGGGGCGAATAGCGTTGACAATGGCACCATTGACAGATTGAACGCTAGCATCCTTGTTTTTCAGTGCGATACGAATGGCATTGAAGAGGATACGCTGGCTTTGGCGAATCAAGTCACCAGATTCTCTCATGTAGACAAAGCCTCGGCTGAGGATGTCAGGACCAGACAGAATCATCTGCGATTTGAAGTCAACAGTTGCGACTGCTAGAACGACACCGTCTTCAGATAGATCACGACGATCTTTGAGGACAGCAGCACCGATTTCACCGATACGATTTCCATCGACATAGATATCTTGAGCGTTGAAATGACCTGCGATACGAGCTGAGTCAGCAGTAAGGGCAAGCACATCACCATTGCTCATAATAAAGATATTGTCCTTCTCAACCCCAGTATCCACTGCTAGTCCAGCGTGGAGTTTTTGCATGCGGTATTCACCGTGGACAGGCATGAAGTATTTTGGCTTAATCAAGCGGAGCATAAGTTTTTGCTCTTGCTGGCCACCGTGTCCAGATGTATGGATATTGTTAACCTTGCCGTGGATAACTTCGACACCAGCTTCAGAAATGATGTTGATTAGTTTGTTGACGCTAGTAGTGTTTCCAGGGATTGGACTAGAAGAGAAGATAACCGTATCGCCTGGTTGGAGTTGTACCTGACGGTGGGTTCCGTTGGCGATACGAGAGAGTGCCGCCATAGGTTCACCCTGACTACCTGTACAGAGGATCAGAACTTCTCCTGCAGGATAGTCTTTGATTTCATTTGGCTCGATAAAGGTTCCCTTAGGAGCTTTGATGTAGCCAAGCTCGATTCCGTTGACAATGGCCTTTTCCATAGAACGACCAAAGACCGCAATCTTACGTCCAGTCTTAACAGCAGCTTCTGTTGCTTGCTGGAGACGGAAGATATTTGAGGCAAAGGATGCAAAGATGATACGTCCCTCTATGCCTTGGATAATCTTCATGATGGACTGACCAACGACTTTTTCAGAGTTGGTAAAGGTTGGCACTTCTGCATTTGTTGAGTCAGACAGGAGACAGAGCACGCCTTCTTCGCCAAGGGCTGCCATACGGTGCAAGTCTGCTGGTTCTCCAACTGGAGTAAAGTCAAACTTGAAGTCACCCGTACAAACGATTTTTCCTTGTGGAGTATGAATGACAATCCCCAAAGGTTCTGGAATAGAGTGAGTCGTTCTAAAGAAAGTTGCCTTGAGATTTTTAAAGGTCAACTCAGTGTTGTGGTTGATTTCGTAAAGTTTGGCATTGCGCAAGAGGCCGTGTTCTTCGAGTTTCCCACGGATCAAAGCCAAGGCAAGCGGTCCAGCATAGATAGGGACATTTGCTTGCTTAAGCAGGAAAGGAATCCCACCAATGTGGTCCTCGTGTCCGTGTGTAATCAAAACAGCCTTGACGCGGTCGATATTGTCCACGATGTAAGAGTAATCAGGAATGACATAGTCGATACCAAGCAAGTCATCTTCTGGGAATTTAATCCCAGCATCGACGATGATAATCTCATCTTGGTATTCAATCCCATATGTATTTTTCCCGATTTCTCCCAGACCACCGATGGCAAAAACGCCGACTTCTTCAGGTTTAAGAGTATAGGCCATATTAGAACTCCGTAATTTCGAAGGCGCCAGTTTCTTTTTCGTAATCTAGCAATTTGTCAGACAAGAGTTCGATATACTCGATATTGTACTCTGGGCGATTTTCTTCGACAAGTTGACGAGCAGCGATACGGCCCTCAAGTTCTGAGCTGGCATCGATGTCTAGGTAAAGTGCGCGTGTTGTTTCGCGACGTGGGCTACGTTCTTTTGTTTCTTGATAAAAAACTTTGTAAATCATATAGTTCCTTTCTATTTACAGGTCAGCTTATTCCAAACTTTTAGCAGATATTTGCTTGATTTCATTCCATTTTTTGTCTAGATTGACCTTGATTCGTTACAATTATCTCAATTATACCACAAAATGAAAAATTAGTAAAAGACGGGAACGAGAAAGTCATAGAGTCACTCATTAGGAAGCGTTTGCAAAAATAAAGAAAGTATGTTATCTTGATAATGGAAGTGGAATTTATCGTTTGTCATAATTCCCTATAGTTTTTAAGTCAAGGAGGTTGCCCTATGTATAACTTATTTTCTTTTGCTATCGGAGTTCGCTTGGTAGCTTTTATCATTTTTGTTGCTTGTGTTTATGGAGGGAATCTTCTATTTGCCAAAATGGAACGACGACAAACCAAGTTCTTGTGGAAAATTACCTTTGTGACTCTCTACTCGCTTTTTCTCCTCCTAGTAACCTATGTCGTTTGGTTTGTATTTTACTTTGGATTAAATGCTTAGATGCCCTGCTCATGCTGGGGTATTTTTGTTTGGGGGTAAAAAATAGAAAAACTCTTGATTGAGGTCAAGAGGCAGTTTCAAATCTAGAGCAACAAAAAAATGAGAGGACCAATGGTAGTCAGGGGTTTTTACAGCTCAAAGCTGAGAGCAGTCCCACACTCGTACCAGAAGTTGGTACCTTTGAACGCTCTGTTACCAGTCGCCCTACGTTATCCTCTCAATATTTACATTTTACTATAACTTACTGAGGGAATCAACTTTAAAAGCATCAAAAAGCTCCTGACCGAAGTCAAGAGCCATCTAACACTGGGGGCGAACTAATCAATCGCAATTCCAGTTCTTTAGAAACCAAAGTTTCAGGGATAGCACCGCAACCCGAAGAGTCAACGACTCAACCTGATTTTCCTACCAGTGTTGAATTACATTTTAACATTGATAGACCAACATAGTCAACAGTTTATATAAAAATAGGAATACCAAAAAGAGGATTAAGAATGCTTAGTTTGTTTGAATTTGCGATAGGGATTGGCCTCTTGGTGTTTATAGTCTTTGTAGCCTGTGTCTATGGGGGAATGCTCTGTTTGTACATCTGGGATACCGCAAAAAAATTCCTTTGGAAGCTTGCTTTTGTGACGCTCTATTTAATTTTTCTCCTCCTTGTAACCTATGTTGTCTGGCTCGTTTTCTACTTTGGATTAAATGCTTAGATGCCCTACTCATGATGGGGCTTTTTTGTTTGGGGGCAAAGAAAATTCCCATGTGCCAGCTTTTGTAGTATAATAGTAAGCAGACAAAAAGATAGGAATGTGTTATGAAAGTATTAGCTTTTGATACGTCCAGCAAGGCTCTTTCTCTCGCTATTTTAGAGAACAAGCAGGTTCTTGCCGAGACGACGATTAATATTAAGAAAAATCATAGTATTACCCTCATGCCTGCCATCGATTTTTTGATGGCAAGTTTGGATTGGACACCCAAGGACTTGGACCGAATCGTGGTGGCGGAAGGGCCAGGTAGCTACACAGGTTTGCGAATTGCGGTAGCAACTGCCAAGACTTTGGCTCATACCCTGAACATTGAGTTAGTTGGTATGTCTAGCCTCTGGGCTCTGGTGCCATATCAACAAGAAGGCTTGTTCGTTCCTTTGATGGATGCGCGTCGCAACAATGTTTATGCAGGATTTTATGAAAATGCCAAACCTGTCATGCCAGAAGCGCATCTATCTTTTGAAGAGGTGCTAGAAAAAGTCAAGGGTGCTAGTCAGGTAACCTTTGTCGGAGAAGTTGCCCCCTTTGTGGAGCAGATTCAAGAACACTTACCAAGGACTAATTACAAAGAAACCTTGCCTAATGCAGCCAATCTTGCTCTTTTGGCTTGGGACAAGGAAGCAGACTCCTTGCATGATTTTGTGCCGAATTACCTCAAACGTGTTGAGGCTGAGGAAAACTGGCTTAAGAACCACACCGAGTCTGGTGAGTCTTACATTAAACGCCTATGATAGAGATCAAACGAATCCAACAGCAGCCTGACTTGGCTCAAGACATCTACGCTGTCATGGCAGCTGTTTACCCAGTCAGTCCTTGGACGCTGGAACAAATCCAAGCAGATCTGTCCCAAGACCAGACTTGGTATGCTCTGGCTTATGATGGGGCAGAAGTGATTGGATTTCTAGCTGTGCAGGAAAATATCTTTGAGGCAGAAGTCTTGCAAATCGCTGTTAAAGGAGACTATCAGGGTCAGGGAATTGCGTCAGCTTTGTTTTCTCAAATGCCGACAGATAAGGAGATTTTCCTCGAAGTCAGAAAGTCAAATCAACGAGCGCAAGCATTTTACAAGAAAGAAAAGATGGCAGTCATCGCTGAGAGAAAGGCCTACTACCATGATCCAGTCGAGGACGCCATCATCATGAAGAGAGAAATAGATGAAGGATAGATATATTTTAGCATTTGAGACATCCTGTGATGAGACCAGTGTCGCCGTCTTGAAAAACGACAATGAGCTCTTGTCCAATGTCATTGCTAGTCAAATTGAGAGTCACAAACGTTTTGGGGGCGTAGTGCCGGAAGTAGCCAGTCGTCACCATGTTGAGGTTATTACAGCCTGTATCATGGAGGCGTTATCCGAAGCAGGGATTACCGAAGAGGACGTGACAGCTGTTGCGGTTACCTATGGACCAGGCTTGGTCGGAGCCTTGTTAGTTGGCTTGTCAGCTGCTAAGGCCTTTGCTTGGGCTCATGGACTTCCGCTGATTCCTGTTAACCACATGGCCGGTCACCTCATGGCCGCTCAGAGTGTGGAGCCTTTGGAGTTTCCCTTGCTAGCCCTTTTGGTTAGCGGTGGACACACAGAGTTGGTTTATGTTTCTGAAGCTGGTGACTACAAGATTGTTGGGGAAACGCGAGATGACGCGGTTGGTGAGGCTTATGATAAGGTCGGCCGTGTCATGGGCTTAACCTATCCAGCAGGTCGGGAGATTGACGAGCTAGCTCATCAGGGGCAGGATATTTATGATTTTCCTCGTGCCATGATTAAGGAAGATAATCTGGAGTTCTCCTTCTCAGGTTTGAAATCTGCCTTTATCAATCTTCACCACAATGCCGAGCAAAAGGGAGAAAGCCTGTCTACAGAGGATTTGTGTGCTTCCTTCCAAGCAGCTGTACTGGATATTCTTATGGCAAAAACTAAGAAGGCTTTGGAGAAATACCCTGTTAAAACTCTTGTCGTGGCAGGTGGTGTGGCAGCCAATAAAGGCCTCAGAGAACGCCTAGCGGCCGAAATCACAGATGTCAAGGTCATCATCCCACCACTGCGTCTTTGTGGAGACAATGCAGGAATGATTGCCTATGCCAGCGTCAGCGAGTGGAACAAAGAAAATTTTGCAAGCTTGGACCTCAATGCCAAACCAAGCCTCGCTTTTGATACCATGGAATAAAGAGTCAGCTTAGGGCTGGCTTTTTTGCTCTCTTAAATGTCAGAATATTTTGACAAAACTATAAAAATGATGATATAATATCTAAACAATAGGAGGTGGTGAGATGATTGAGAGAATGGAGTTGGGAGAATTTTACAAGGAATTACGCTTGGCGAGAAAGCTCAAGCAGTCAGATGTGGCTTGTGATGGTCTAACAGCCTCTCAGTTGTCCAAGTTTGAACTAGGGCAGTCTATGCTGTCTGCGGATAAACTCATACTAGCCGTCCAAGGGATCAATATGAATTTTGATGAGTTTGGGCACAAGCTCAACAACTATCAAGAATCTCCACATATGCGAATTGGTAGAAAGGTTGTGGATCGGTTTGCCCACCAAGATATAGCTGGCTTAGAACAACTGTTAGAGGAAGTCGAGCAAGAACAGATGGCGCAGACCTATCGTCGTTTGAATGCTATTGTAATCAAAGATGCCATCCATTCACTAGATAAAAGCTACCCACTGGCAGAGGAGGATAGCGAATTTTTGACCAGCTATCTCTATGCTATCGAGTCTTGGACCTGGTTTGAACTCTATATATTCTGTAATACCATGCCTTTCTTGAGTAATCAAGATTTGATATTTTTATCAACCTCTTTACTTGAAAAATCCAAGGAATTTAAAGAGTTGGTACATAATAGATTGTATATGAAGCAAGGATTCTTAAATATCTTATCAGAACTCATGGAGCGTAAACTTTTCTCCTATATCCCAATCTTTGAAGTCGAGTTGGAGAGTATGCTGCGTCCATATGATGTTTTTGAGAAAGTATCGTGGCAATTTTTAAAGAAAATGAGTATTTTTTTTCAAACCAAAGGAAGCAATCAAAAAGAGATTGAACACTTTATCCAATCTCTGCAAGTATTAGAAAATCCACAATTGACAGCCCTCTTCGAATTACGTTTGCAGCAATACAAAGAACTTATTGAGTAGTCAACAATCGCAAATCTGAAATTTCTATAAGAAAAAATATCAAATATGCGATTTACTAAAATGTGGTGATTTCCGTGTTATACTATAATTATTTCATAGTATAGGAGAAAATAGAATGAAAAAGATAATCTCACGCTACTACTTTATTATAGTAATTCTACTAGTTATTGCTGACCAGAAGTTCAGTGGTCTAGTTTTACGCAGCGACCTTGTTACTGGTCTATCTGACTTTGCCTATTATCTGTCGGATATTATGTTGAACTTTCTTGTGGTTCTGTTTGCTCTTATTGCTATGATTTGGTCGGGGAAATGGCAACAAATCAACAGTAGAAAGTTTAAAGGATCCTATCTTTTCTATTCCTTCCTAGCTCTGCTTGCTTTTGTTGTTTGGAATTTTGTCACCTTTTTTCTTTTCCCACCTACTCGAAATGAAATTTCTTATCAACATGCTGCTCCTACTTTTACAGGAGCTACGGCATTTTTGATGTATTTTTTTTATCCTGTGATTGCAGGTCCCATTTTTGAAGATATGATTTATCGTGGATTAGTGATGACTGCTCTGGAAAAAGGAAAGAAATGGGGACTGGATGTGCTCGGATCAGCTATATTATTTGGAATCTTACACATTAGTAATCACGGTTGGGTCTTGACAGACTTTTTCGTATATATGGGTGGCGGTCTCATATTTGCAGTCTTGTTTAGAGTAACCAAGTCCATTTATTGGCCTATTGGGCTGCATATAGTCTACAATGGCATTGGTCAAATTTTGCCGTTGCTGTAATTTTTATTTGCTTAGTAATATTTTAGGAGGAGTGTTCCTAGGCATTCTTTCTATCCAGTTTATTTCTTTACTGAGCGATCTTACCTTTTTAATTGCATTTTTAGGTATCCTTTTCATAAAAATGATCTTAGTTTTAGTAACTATTGCTACTAACTTTGTTTTATTGCTATTTCTTCTAGTTGCCTTTTCTTGTTCTTTGATATTCGTGAAAGTATCTAGCGGAAAATTTGTATAATATATGTTTGAGACTGGATTGCCAGTCTTTTATGATGGCCACAATCAGCAGACTTTTTTCTCTTTACTGAATGTGTTATAATAGTCCATGCTATGGCTGGAGCATTTTCATCCTACTTATACTCTTCGAAAATCAAATTCAAACCGCGTCAGCTTCGCCTTGCCGTACTCAAGTACAGCCTGCGGCTAGCTTCCTAGTTTGCTCTTTGATTTTCATTGAGTATTATTAAGACAATATGAGGAGAAAGATGAAAGAAAAAGGATTTTGGGAGGGGGCGCAGGCAGCTATGCCAACGGCTCTGGGTTATGTTAGTATTGGCCTTGCCTGTGGGATTATCGGTGCGCCCTATGTGACACCTGTTGAGATGGGCTTGATGAGCCTCTTTGTTTATGCTGGGAGTGCCCAGTTTGCCATGCTGGCACTGATTGCGGTTCAAGCACCTGTGGTAGCTATTGCTATGACGGTCTTTTTGATTAATTTGCGTCTCTTTTTGTTGAGCTTGCATGCGTCAACCTATTTCCGTCATACCAGTCTCTGGCATAATATCGGTATGTCTAGTATCTTGACGGATGAGACTTATGGTGTTTTGATGGGCGAATTGGCCCATGCAGACAAGGTCAATCCTATGTGGATGCACGGAAACAATCTCAACAGCTATGTGGCTTGGTTTGTGGGAACAGTTGTCGGAACGGCTCTAGGTGGCCTGCTACCAAATCCAGAAATCTTTGGCTTGGATTTTGCCCTGGTTGGGATGTTCATTGGGATTTTTGCTTCGCAATTCCAGATTATGCAAAGACGGATTCCTGTCCGCAATCTGCTCATTATCCTAGCAGTTGTTGCGGTGTCCTTCTTTTTACTCTTGACAGTGGTGTCTCAGTCGCTAGCTGTTCTGTTTGCGACCTTGCTAGGTTGTACAATGGGGGTGGTTTTAGATGGTCAGTAAGTATCTTTTATTAGCAGTTATTTTCTCTGGCTTGGTGACGTGGATTCCCCGTATGATTCCCTTCATCATGGTCAAGTATAAGGGTTTGCCTGCGATTGTTGAACGTTTTTTGAAGTTCTTGCCCGTTTCGATTATCTTTGCCTTGATTCTTTCAAGTGTAGTGACAGGCAAGGTTGGTAGCTTTCCTCAAATCAAATGGCAAGACTTTTTAGCTGTCTTTCCAACAGCTTGGGTAGCCTTTCGCTACCGCAATCTAGTCGGAACAGTTCTCTTTGGAGTGGTCTTAATTGCAGTCTTGCGTTTGGTCTTTTAATACTCTTCGAAAATCTCTTCAAACCACGTCAGCGTCGCCTTACCGTACTCAAGTACAGCTTGCGGCTAGCTTCCTAGTTTGCTCTTTGATTTTCATTGAGTATAAATTAGCCATAAAGAAAACCTATCACAGAGATAGATATCATATAATGGCGTAAATGCTCTTTTTCTGTTAAGATTATAAGGTATTCTATTTTGGAGGAAATGACATGAAAAAAATCGTTAAATACTCATCTCTTGCGGCCCTTGCTCTTGTTGCCGCAGGTGTGCTTGCAGCTTGCTCAGGGGGTGCTAAGAAAGAAGGAGAAGCAGCTAGCAAGAAAGAAATCATCGTTGCAACCAATGGATCGCCAAAACCATTTATCTATGAAGAAAATGGCGAATTGACTGGCTACGAGATTGAAGTCGTTCGCGCTATCTTTAAAGATTCTGACAAGTATGATGTCAAGTTTGAAAAGACAGAATGGTCAGGTGTCTTTGCTGGTCTTGACGCTGACCGTTACAATATGGCTGTCAACAATCTGAGCTACACTAAAGAACGTGCGGAGAAATACCTTTATGCCGCACCAATTGCCCAAAACCCTAATGTCCTTGTAGTGAAGAAAGACGACTCTAGCATCAAGTCTCTCGCTGATATCGGTGGAAAATCGACGGAAGTCGTTCAAGCCACTACATCAGCTAAGCAGTTAGAAGCATACAATGCTGAACACCCGGACAACCCAACTATCCTTAACTATACTAAGGCAGACTTCCAACAAATCATGGTACGTTTGAGCGATGGACAATTTGACTATAAGATTTTTGATAAAATTGGTGTTGAAACAGTTATCAAGAACCAAGGTTTGGACAACTTGAAAGTTATCGAACTTCCAAGCGACCAACAACCTTACGTTTACCCACTTCTTGCTCAGGGTCAAGATGAGTTGAAATCATTTGTAGACAAACGCATCAAAGAACTTTACAAAGACGGAACGCTTGAAAAATTGTCTAAACAATTCTTCGGAGACACTTATCTACCAGCAGAAGCTGATATTAAATAATTTCTTGAAATCATCCATTCTGAGTAAGGTGGATGATTTCTCAGTTTTTAGGGATATAGTTTTAAACTATATATCTGGCTATCTAATAACAATTTGTGAAATCAAACAAATTGTGAGATACTAGTACGGTATTATTTTTAAGGAGAAAGAATCATGAAAATTAAAAAATGGCTTGGTGTAGCAGCTCTTGCTACAGTCGCAGGTTTGGCTCTTGCAGCTTGCGGAAACTCAGAAAAGAAAGCAGACAATGCAACAACTATTAAAATCGCAACGGTTAACCGTAGCGGTTCTGAAGAAAAGCGTTGGGACAAAATCCAAGAATTGGTTAAAAAAGACGGTATCACTTTGGAATTTACAGAGTTCACAGACTACTCACAACCAAACAAGGCAACTGCTGATGGCGAAGTAGACTTGAACGCTTTCCAACACTATAACTTCTTGAACAACTGGAACAAAGAAAACGGAAAAGACCTTGTAGCGATTGCTGATACTTACATCTCTCCAATCCGCCTTTACTCAGGTTTGAATGGAAGTGACAACAAGTACACTAAAGTAGAAGACATCCCAGCAAACGGAGAAATCGCTGTACCGAACGATGCTACAAACGAAAGCCGTGCGCTTTACTTGCTTCAATCAGCTGGCTTGATTAAATTGGACGTTTCAGGAACTGCTCTTGCAACAGTTGCTAACATCAAAGAGAATCCAAAGAACTTGAAAATCACTGAATTGGATGCTAGCCAAACAGCTCGTTCATTGTCATCAGTTGATGCTGCCGTTGTAAACAATACCTTCGTTACAGAAGCAAAATTGGACTACAAGAAAGCACTTTTCAAAGAACAAGCTGATGAAAATTCAAAACAATGGTACAACATCATCGTTGCGAAAAAAGATTGGGAAACATCACCAAAAGCTGATGCTATCAAGAAAGTGATCGCAGCTTACCACACAGATGAGGTGAAAAAAGTTATCGAAGAAACATCAGACGGTTTGGATCAACCAGTTTGGTAATAAGAAACAGGGAGGTGGGAGAGAAAATTCCACCTCTTGCTTTTGTATAGAGCATGGATTGTCAGGAAGAGTAGTTCATAGAAAGGTAGAGAGAATATGGTTTTTCCTAGCGAACAAGAACAGATTGAAAAATTTGAAAAGGATCAGGTAGCCCAGCATTATTTTGAGGTTTTGCGTACCTTGATTTCTAAGAAGTCGGTCTTTGCCCAACAGGTTGGACTTAAGGAAGTCGCAAACTATCTGGGGGAGATTTTCAAGCGTGTTGGGGCTGAAGTGGAGATTGATGAGACTTACACGGCGCCTTTTGTCATGGCGCATTTCAAGAGTTCGCGTCCAGACGCCAAGACCCTGATTTTCTATAACCACTATGACACTGTGCCAGCGGACGGGGATCAGGTCTGGACAGAGGATCCTTTTACGCTTTCGGTCCGCAATGGCTTCATGTATGGGCGTGGGGTGGATGACGACAAGGGTCATATCACAGCTCGTTTGAGTGCTTTGAGAAAATATATGCAGGACCATGATGATCTGCCTGTCAATATCAGTTTTATCATGGAGGGAGCGGAGGAATCGGCTTCGACAGACCTAGATAAGTATCTGGAAAAACATGCAGACAAACTCCGTGGGGCGGATTTGTTGGTCTGGGAACAAGGGACCAAGAATGCCTTGGAACAGCTAGAAATTTCTGGTGGAAATAAGGGGATTGTGACCTTTGATGCCAAGGTGAAAAGTGCTGATGTGGATATCCACTCTAGTTATGGTGGGGTTGTAGAATCATCTCCTTGGTATCTCCTTCAAGCCTTACAGTCTCTTCGCGCTGCAGATGGTCGTATCTTGGTTGAAGGTTTGTACGGAGAAGTTCAAGAACCAAATGAACGAGAATTGGCCTTGGTGGACACTTACGCCCAACGAAATCCAGGGGAAATCAGCCAGATTTATGGTTTGGAATTGCCTCTCTTACAAGAGGACCGCGCAGCCTTTCTAAAACGTTTCTTTTTCGAGCCAGCTCTTAATATCGAAGGAATTCAGTCAGGTTACCAAGGACAAGGAGTCAAAACGATTTTGCCAGCAGAAGCCAGTGCCAAGCTAGAAGTTCGTTTGGTTCCTGGTCTAGAACCGCATGATGTTCTGGAAAAAATTCGGAAACAGCTAGACAAAAATGGCTTTGATAAGGTAGAATTATACTATACCTTGGGAGAGATGAGCTATCGAAGCGATATGAGCGCGCCAGCCATTCTTAATGTGATCGAGTTGGCCAAGAAATTCTATCCACAGGGCGTTTCAGTCCTGCCGACGACAGCGGGGACAGGGCCTATGCATACGGTCTTTGATGCCCTAGAGGTGCCAATGGTGGCCTTCGGTCTAGGAAATGCCAACAGCCGAGACCACGGTGGAGATGAGAACGTGCGAATCGCCGATTACTACACCCATATTGAATTAGTAGAGGAGCTGATTAGAAGCTATGAGTAGAGATATTATTAAGTTAGATCAGATCGATGTGACTTTTCATCAGAAGAAGAGAACCATCACAGCGGTCAAGGATGTGACTATTCACATCCAAGAAGGGGATATCTACGGAATCGTTGGATATTCTGGAGCAGGGAAATCAACCCTTGTACGGGTGATTAACCTCTTGCAAAAACCATCTGCAGGGAAAATTACCATTGACGACGATGTGATTTTTGATGGCAAGGTGACCTTGACGGCAGAACAGTTGCGTCGTAAACGTCAAGATATTGGAATGATTTTCCAGCATTTCAACCTGATGAGCCAAAAGACAGCAGAGGAGAATGTAGCCTTTGCACTCAAACACTCTGGACTCAGCAAGGAAGAAAAGAAAGCTAAAGTTGCCAAGTTGTTGGACTTGGTTGGCTTGGCAGACCGTGCTGAAAACTACCCTTCACAATTATCTGGAGGGCAAAAACAGCGTGTGGCCATTGCGCGTGCCTTGGCCAATGATCCAAAAATCTTGATTTCAGATGAGTCAACTTCTGCCCTTGACCCTAAGACAACCAAGCAGATTTTGGCCTTGTTGCAAGATTTGAATCAAAAATTAGGCTTGACGGTTGTCTTGATTACGCATGAAATGCAGATTGTCAAAGATATTGCTAACCGTGTTGCAGTTATGCAGGATGGGCATTTGATTGAAGAAGGAAGTGTCCTTGAAATCTTCTCAAACCCTAAACAACCCTTGACCCAAGACTTTATCTCAACAGCTACAGGTATTGACGAAGCCATGGTCAAAATCGAGAAGCAAGAAATCGTGCAACACCTGTCTGAAAACAGCCTTTTGGTGCAACTCAAGTATGCGGGTGCTTCAACAGACGAGCCACTTTTGAATGAATTGTACAAGCATTACCAAGTAACGGCTAATATCCTCTATGGGAATATCGAAATTCTAGATGGCACTCCTGTCGGAGAATTGGTGGTGGTTTTGTCAGGTGAAAAAGCAGCGCTAGCAGGCGCCCAAGAAGCCATTCGTCAAGCAGGCGTACAACTAAAAGTATTGAAGGGAGGACAGTAAGATGGAATCATTGATTCAAACCTATTTGCCAAATGTCTATAAAATGGGCTGGGCTGGTCAGGCAGGCTGGGGAACAGCCATCTACCTAACCCTTTATATGACAGTTCTTTCCTTCGTCATCGGAGGTTTCTTGGGGCTTGTTGCAGGTCTCTTCCTTGTCTTGACAGCGCCAGGTGGTGTTTTGGAGAATAAGGTCGTTTTCTGGATTTTAGATAAGATTACCTCTATTTTCCGTGCGGTTCCTTTCATCATCCTCTTGGCAATCTTGTCTCCCCTTTCTCACTTGATTGTGAAGACAAGTATCGGGCCAAATGCAGCCCTTGTCCCACTTTCTTTTGCAGTCTTTGCCTTCTTTGCCCGTCAGGTGCAGGTGGTCTTGGCTGAACTGGATGGCGGTGTCATTGAGGCAGCTCAAGCTAGCGGAGCGACATTCTGGGATATTGTAGGTGTTTACCTATCAGAAGGTCTTCCAGATTTGATCCGTGTGACAACTGTGACCTTGATTTCCCTTGTTGGGGAAACAGCTATGGCTGGTGCGGTTGGAGCTGGTGGTATCGGTAACGTAGCCATCGCTTATGGATTTAACCGCTATAATCACGATGTGACTATCTTAGCAACCATCATTATCATTTTGATTATCTTTGCGATTCAATTCTTGGGAGATTTCTTGACCAAAAAATTGAGCCATAAATAAAAAGAGCCGTACGGCTCTTTTTTAGTAATCAGATTTTCTGTGCCAATTTTTTACTCAAGGCTTGTCCAATCAAGGCACCCACTAGGGCTCCGATGACAATACTTGTGATAAATAGAAGAACGGTTCCAGGGTTTGGCGCGACCATGATACGGTCAATATATTCTTGGGATTTTCCTCTTGCCAGAAGAGTAGCCATATAGGCTTTGGGAGTAATCCACATAAGTAGAATTGGTCCTGATGTGCTAAAGGCGAAAATAACGAAAGAAAGGAAATTCTTTGTTTGGTCCTTGTATTTTCCTAAATGAGCTACTCCATCTGCTAGGAGGCCACAGATAATTCCAGGAAGGAAGGCACCAGCACCGTGTTTAGATCCCAAGAAAAAGAAGGCCATGACAAGGCCGATAGTGGTAATGGCTCCAAAGCGCGGAATTTTTGCGACTAGGATCATATAGACGCTACCGCCGACAAGGGCAGTAAAGGCAGGCGCATAAAACATGTTTCCAGTTTGGTCAAAGAGATTGCCCAAAAGGACACCAACCCCCATGCAGAGGAAGTAAAGAACTGCAAAAAGCAGTGTAGTTAAGATAGATTTTTTCATGAATTGTCTCCTGATAATTTTTTCATAATTCTCATTGTACCACGGTTCGATGGGATTGTAAATGGAAAATAGAAGTTTTTGAAAACGCTTAAAATATGATATAATAGTTTTATAGTTATTTTTAGGGGGATATCATGGGTAGATTTTTAGACTTTGTCTTTAATCGTTTCTTTTTAGGGATGATTGCGACAGCCTTCTTTTGGCTATTAACCTTGGCAGGAGGGATTATCCTTGGTCTAGCGCCGGCTAGTGCTACCTTGATGAGCCTATATGCAGAGCATGGTTATAGCTTTCGGGAATACACTTTGAAGGAGGCTTGGTCTCTTTACAAGCAAAATTTTGTCTCAAGCAACCTGATTTTCTATAGCTTTTTAGGTGTGGATTTAGTTTTGGTCTATGGCCTGTATCTATTGGTTCAATTACCTCATCAGACTTTTGTTCATTTGATTGCGACATTTTTGAATGTTCTAGTAGTTGCCTTGCTGTTTTTGGCTTATACAGTGTCTTTGAAATTACAAGTTTATTTTGACTTGTCTTATCGAAATAGACTCAAACTATCCTTGATTGGCATTTTTATGAGTCTAGCAGCTGTGGCCAAGGTTTTTCTTGGGACTGTGCTACTTGTGGCAATTGGTTACTATATGCCTGCCCTACTTTTCTTTGTAGGAATTGGGATGTGGCATTTCTTTATCAGTGATATGTTGGAACCGGTCTATGAAAGTATCCATGAAAAATTGGCGACAAAATAGAATGAAGCAGTTTTGGCTACATACGCTTCTAAGAACTTACAGTTCAGTTATGATGATTATTATTGCGAGTTTTACAATCTTACTCTCTTACGCTGACTGGGATTCACGGGAAAAGGAAGCTCAAAGAGTAGCCCAGCGTGTAACCACTCGAACAGTCGATGAGGTAGAGTATTATTATCGGGAGTCAGCCCAGCTAGCGCAGGCTTTGGTTGAAAATCAGGCTCGTATTGAGGGAATTTATAAGTATTTTAGTCTGAGTACGCCTGAATATTTTTATTGGCAGTTAGAACGTAAGGCTTCTCCGTATATATCAGTGTCTTTATATGAAAATATTGATGATCTCTATGTTCGGAATGATTTTGTTACTGGAGTTGCGATTGCTCTTCAGGATTATAAAGAAGTTTATGTGTCAGCCAGAGATAAACGCGGTGGAGAGAAAATCTCAGCTGAGGATTTTAAACCAGCAGAAAACAGTTTTGCCATTCCTGTATCTGATCCTGTCTCGGATAAAGATTTGGGAGTTGTCTATATCTCTTTATCTACCAATGTCTTAAATGGAGCTATTGATAATACTAGGGGGCATATACCTATGGCTGTATTTGTAACCTCTCCTTTTGAGACAGAGATGTTTCATATTGGGGAACAATTGTCCTCAGATAAAGAAAATTGGTTTGTCGGTATTACTTCTCATGGCTACAGAGTTCAAGTAGCTGTTGCTAAGAACTTTGTTCTGTTTGGCATCTTAAGAAGTTCGGCTCTAATTGTTAGTTTGAGTATCCTCTTTATTGTCATACTATATGTTACCTTGAGGAAGACTTTTTCAAATTATCAAAAGCAGGTAGTGGATTTGGTGGATTCCATTCAAGCTATTGCCCAAGGAGAGGAAGGTCTTCGTATTGATACACTTGAAAAGGATCAGGAATTGCTCCTAATCGCGGAGACGACCAATGATATGTTGGATCGATTGGAAAAGAATATCCATGATATTTATCAGTTAGAACTTAGTCAAAAAGATGCCAATATGAGAGCCTTACAGGCTCAGATTAATCCTCACTTCATGTATAATACTCTGGAGTTCTTGCGCATGTATGCAGTCATGCAAAGTCAAGATGAGTTAGCGGATATCATTTATGAGTTCAGTAGCCTGTTGCGTAACAATATTTCGGACGAAAGAGAAACTCTTCTCAAACAGGAATTAGAATTTTGTCGTAAATATAGTTATCTTTGCATGGTTCGTTATCCCAAGTCCATTGCCTATGGTTTCAAGATAGACCCAGAGTTAGAGAATATAAAGATTCCTAAGTTTACCTTGCAACCGCTGGTAGAAAATTATTTCGCTCATGGTGTTGACCATAGACGGACAGATAATGTGATTAGCATTAAAGCTCTTAAACGAGATGGTTTTGTGGAAATTTTAGTGGTAGATAATGGTCGTGGTATATCGTCTGAAAAGCTGGCAAATATTCGAGAAAAATTAAGTCAGAGACATTTTGAACACCAAGCAAGCTATAGTGCAAAAAGGCAGTCTATTGGAATTGTCAATGTCCATGAGCGTTTTGTACTCTATTTTGGGGACCGCTATGCCATTACGATAGAGTCTGCGGAGCAAGCAGGTGTTCAGTATCGTATTACAATTCAAGATGAGTAGAAAGGGAGAAAATGTATAAAGTATTATTAGTAGATGATGAGTACATGGTGACAGAAGGTCTGAAACGTTTGATTCCCTTTGATAAGTGGGGTATGGAGGTCGTCGCAACAGCCAGTCATGCTGATGAAGCCCTAGAATATGTTCAGGAAAATCTCGTTGATGTCATCATTTCAGATGTCAATATGCCCGACAAAACAGGGCTTGATATGATTCGGGAAATGAAAGAGATCTTACCAGATGCCGCCTATATCCTGCTTTCAGGTTATCAGGAGTTTGATTATGTAAAAAGAGCAATGAACCTTAGTGTGGTGGACTATTTGGTCAAGCCAGTAGATAAGGTAGAGTTGGGAAATCTGCTGGAGAAGATTAAAGGTCAGCTTGGAGAGAGAGGGAAGAAAAGTCAGATCCTCAGTCAAGATTTAGACGAGACTGGATTTGTTAGTTATCTAGGAGGTAAGGAGAATTGGTGGATAGGACTATCTAAGGAAAAACAAGGCTCCTTCACCATTCCCTACTATGTCTTGGGTCAAGATTGGCAGATTTTCATTTCTGACCAAC
Organism: Streptococcus mitis; assembly: GCF_003942865.1. Taxonomy (GTDB): domain Bacteria; phylum Bacillota; class Bacilli; order Lactobacillales; family Streptococcaceae; genus Streptococcus; species Streptococcus mitis_BI. Next base: position 58,369 of record NZ_RJNZ01000002.1, read on the forward strand.
CTCTAGATGGTTTAGTCGTTACTCCCTTTGAAGCTCCCTATCAAGAGCACTTTGAACGCTGGAAGCTGAATGCTGAGAAAGCCCTCTTTTACGGCTCTGTAAATCTAAAACAGTCTGAGAGTCTCTTTGCCTATTACGAACCGATTTATAGGGTTATCATTCAGGGAAATCTCAATCAAATCGTAGAAGAGTTAAATCTTTTGGAGAAGGTAGTTCTTGAAAATACGCCGCGTGTTCCGATTACCAAACAGCTTTTTATCCAGTTTGTCATGGATGTCTTTCATTTGTTTGAACATCTCAAAGCTGATGATATGACGGACATTGTCAAAACCATTCATGCTATTCAATCCTTCGATGAATTGGTTCCTTATATCAAGGAAACTCTGACCCGATTCTTTGGACAATATCGGATGAATGAAAATGTGGTCAGTGTGCTAGAAGTCATTGGGCGTGATTATCAGAAAGAACTTTCCCTCAAGGATATCAGTAAGGATCTCTTTATCAATCCTGTCTATCTGGGGCAGTTGATTAAGCGAGAAACCAATTCGACCTTTGCAGAGTTACTAAATAAACAACGCATTAAGGCTGCCCAACAACTTTTGCTTTCAACTAGTGACAGTATTGAAGATATTTGTTATGCTGTTGGTTACAGTAATGTTGGATATTTCTATAAAGTGTTCCGAAAATTGTGCGGAAAATCGCCAAAAGCCTACCGAAAACAGGTAGAAACTACACTATAATATTTGTATTTCTTTACAAAAGGTGCTATAATATCAATAATAATATCAGGAGGTTCTATCATGAAAAAGAAACCAATCTATCTATGGGTATTACTGATTTTTTCAGCCTTACTCTCAGCAATGTCACTATTTGGAATCATATCTCCAGTACCTACTGCGGAGGGTATGAACAATCTAGAAACATCAGCATCAGGTGTTAATGCTACTTATGCTAAGGAGCTCGTTGCTTACACCATTAAGGTATCGGAGCATGGTCATTCTATCTTCAGCATTCTCTTGGTTGTCTTATCTGTTATTCTGGTTGTTGTGGCTTTGGTTTTCCTTGTTCGTAAAAACATCCAATTGGCTAACTACACTTATCTTGCTTATGTCTTCGTTGCCATCGTTGGTTCTATCTACAACTTTATCGGCGTTCAGGATGCGGTTTCACTTTTTACAGACCCTAACATCCGTATGGGAGCGGAGCTTGGTGCCAAAGGTTCTGCTATTTTTGGAATCGTACTCAATGTTCTCTTCCTAGCCCTTGTCTTTTACAAGATGTGGCGTCAGCAAAAAGCCTTGGCGGAAGAAGAGGAAACAGAAGAACTTGCCTAAGTATTGACAAAAAATAACTATCAAGTTACAATCTTGGTAGTTATTTTTCGATTATAGATAAAATCATGGAGGTAAATATGAAGACAATTTCTTTAGTTTATATCAGTCTGAGTGGAAACACTGAGAGTTTTGTGACGCGCTTGAAAGATTATCTCTTGTCCCAGTACGAGGGAATTGAGGTTCAAAAGATTCATATTAAGGATTTGGTCAAAGAAGGCCAAGATTTCTATGAGATGGATCATCCCTATGTTGCTTTTTTGCCGACTTACCTAGAAGGTGGGAATGGCGTGGATAACGGAGATGTTGAGATATTGACGACACCAGTGGGAGATTTTATCGCCTATGGTGACAATGCTAGTAAGTGTTTTGGCGTGGTTGGTTCAGGAAATCGTAACTTTAATAACCAATACTGCCTGACAGCTAAGCAATACAGTCAACGTTTTGGTTTCCCTGTATTGGCTGATTTTGAAATGCGAGGCATGCTGGGAGATATCAAACGTGTCGTAGCAATTATCGCAGATTTGTATGAGTTGGAAAGTTAAGCTGATAACGATCTTTCAATCATTAGAAGAAAGAAGTTATTATATACTCCTTTATAGTAGAGATAAAAATTACCTATAAACTTTTTAATATAAATGTTATTTGATATGGTTGTAATATAAAATTATGCCCTAAAAAAACCGAGAAGCTTTCTTCTCGGTTTTTGATTATTTCAATTGATCTGTAATGTCTTTTGATAGCAACATTCCTAGATGATAAGTTTTATTGATGTAAGCAATGACATCATTGATATTTTCAGTCGTGTGAATTTTCTCTTTGATATCAGTCCTAAATGTTTCATCCTTCAAAAGTTGTTCTTGGTAGAGTTTTTGTAGTCTCTCCTTCTCGTACTTATTAAGCAGAAAAAGGAAAACCAAGCTAATCACAACGAGGATATAAGCATATTGGCTCATAGGATATCTCCCTGTATGATAAAGAAGTAGTAGTGAATAAATCGATTTAGTGGATCTAAAATAGCAGAACAAGCCAGCAAAACTTGATAAGATTTTTGATAGACCTCTAAACTAAAATCCGTATAGGTTTAGTGTAAGTTACTTAGATTATTTTGCAATCAAGTAATTTAAAATATTACGACATGAACCTAACCAAATCGATATTATTTGGTTAGGTGAATTAGTGAAGCGTTTAGGCAATTCGCCATATAGCGATTGCCGTCAAGAGACTAGGAACTTTAGTTCCAGTCTCTTGTAACGATTTACATCTTCTCTGGCGCTTCTACTCCGAGCAAGCGAAGGGCTTCTTTGAGAACGACTGCGGTTGCGTAGCTGAGGGCTAGACGGCTGTTGCGTTCTGTGCTTTCATCCAAGATACGGGTATGTGCATAGTATTTGTTGAAGGCTTGAGCCAGGCTAATTGCAAATTTAGCAATGATAGAAGGTTCAAAGTTATCCGCTGCACGGTTGATAATACGTGGGAAGTCTTGGATGAGTTTGATGATTTCCCAGCTTTCAGCATCATTCAAGCTATAGTTGCCAGCTGTTTCTGGTTTGAAATCGGCTTTGCGTAAGATCGATTGGATACGAGCGTAGGCATATTGAACATAGGGTCCAGTTTCACCTTCGAAGGATACCATAGCCTCTAGGTCGAAGTCATATCCATTTGTACGGTCGGTCTTGAGGTCATAGAACTTAATTGCTCCTACCCCGACAGCATGCGCTACTTGGTCTTTATTTTCAAGTTCAGGATTTTTAGCCTCGATTTGGGCCTTGGCACGACTAACAGCCTCTGCAACTGTAGGCTCTAGCAAGATGACATTTCCTTTACGAGTAGAGAGTTTTTTACCTTCTTTTGTAACCAAACCAAAGGGAACGTGAGTAATATCTTCACTCCAGTCGTAGCCCATTTCTTGCAAGACAGCTTTGAGTTGTTTAAAGTGGGCAGATTGCTCTTGACCAACGACGTAGATAGATTTGGCAAATTGGTATTCATTTTTACGGTAAAGGGCCGCAGCCAAGTCACGTGTGATATAGAGAGTTGCACCATCAGATTTCTTGATAAGGGCTGGATGTTCAATTCCATATTTTTCAAGATTCACAACTTGGGCACCTTCTGACTCAACAAGAAGGCCTTTTTCAGAAAGAATGTCTACAACTGCATCCATCTTATCATTGTAGAAGGCTTCTCCGTTGTAGCTGTCAAATTCAACCTGCAATTCATTGTAAAGGCGGTTAAATTCCACCAAACTTTCATCACGGAACCATTGCCAAAGAGCGAGAGCTTCCTCGTCTCCATTTTCAAGTTTACGGAACCATTCGCGTGCTTCTTCATCCAAGCTAGGGTCATTTTCAGCTTCAGCGTTGATGCGGACATAGAGTTTAAGAAGTTCATCAATTGGATGAGCTTTTACAGCTTCTTCGTCGCCCCATTTTTTGTAGGCAACAATCAACATCCCAAACTGTTTACCCCAGTCTCCCAAATGGTTGATCTTGACCGTTTGATAACCGATTTTTTGGAAAATATGTGATAAGCTATCTCCGATAACAGTTGAGCGCAGGTGACCGATAGAAAATGGTTTAGCGATATTTGGACTAGACATATCGATAACAACATTTTCTTGTTTACCAATATGTTGGTCAGCATAGTGTTCTTTTTGAGTGATAACGGCTTGCAATACTTGAGCAGAAATGGCAGATTTATCAAGGAAAAAGTTAACGTAAGGTCCTGTTGCGACAACCTTTTCAAAGGCTTGGCTGTCAATCTTTTCAGCCAGTTCAGCAGCAATCATTTGAGGTGCTTTACGTTCGACTTTTGCAAGAGAAAAAGCAGGGAAAGCGATGTCTCCCATTTCTGAGTTTTTAGGGGTTTCCAGTAAATTTAAAATAGCCTCTTGGTCCAGGCTATCAATGACGCTAGCCAATTCGCTAGCAATCAATTCTTTTGTATTCATTAAGAGCTCCTTTTTGGACTTTTCTACTATTTTATCACAATTTTAAAGAAAGAAGAAAAAATTTTTGAAATCTCCTATTTTTTTGGTATAATATAGTTATAAAATTAGTTATAAATATGCATATAAGAGGATTTTATGAGAAAAAGAGATCGTCATCAGTTAATAAAAAAAATGATTACTGAGGAGAAATTAAGTACACAAAAAGAAATTCAAGATCGGTTGGAGGCGCACAATGTCTTTGTGACGCAGACAACTCTGTCTCGTGATTTGCGCGAAATCGGCTTGACCAAGGTCAAGAAAAATGATATGGTGTATTATGTACTAGCAAATGAGACAGAAAAGATTGATTTGGTGGAATTTTTGTCTCATCATTTAGAAGGTGTTGCAAGAGCAGAGTTTACCTTGGTGCTTCATACCAAATTGGGCGAAGCCTCTGTTTTGGCAAATATTGTAGATGCAAACAAGGATGAATGGATTTTAGGAACAGTTGCTGGTGCCAATACCTTATTGGTCATTTGTCGAGACCAGCACGTTGCCAAACTCATGGAAGATCGTTTGCTAGATTTGATGAAAGATAAGTAAGGTCTTGGGAGTTGCTCTCAAGACTTATTTTTGACAAGGAGATACGGAAAATGGCGACAGAAAAGCTATCACCCGGCATGCAACAGTATGTGGATATTAAAAAGCAATATCCAGATGCTTTTTTGCTCTTTCGGATGGGTGATTTTTATGAATTATTTTATGAGGATGCGGTCAATGCTGCGCAGATTCTGGAAATTTCCTTAACGAGTCGTAACAAGAATGCCGACAATCCGATTCCTATGGCGGGTGTTCCCTATCATTCTGCTCAACAGTATATCGATGTCTTGATTGAGCAGGGCTATAAGGTAGCCATTGCTGAACAGATGGAAGATCCTAAGCAAGCAGTTGGGGTTGTTAAACGAGAGGTTGTTCAGGTTATTACACCAGGGACAGTGGTCGACAGTAGTAAGCCGGACAGTCAGAACAACTTCTTGGTTGCCATAGACCGTGCTGGTAATCAATTTGGCCTCGCTTATATGGACCTGGTGACGGGCGACTTTTATGTGACAGGTCTTTTGGATTTCACGCTGGTTTGTGGAGAAATCCGTAATCTCAAGGCGCGAGAAGTGGTGTTGGGTTATGACTTGTCTGAGGAAGAGGAACAAATCCTCAGTCGTCAGATGAATCTGGTGCTTTCCTATGAAAAAGAAGGCTTTGAAGACCTTCATTTACTGGATTCACGATTGGCATCTGTGGAGCAAGCGGCATCTAGTAAGTTGCTCCAGTATGTCCATCGAACCCAGATGAGGGAATTGAACCACCTCAAGCCTGTTATACGCTATGAAATCAAAGATTTCTTGCAGATGGATTATGCGACCAAGGCTAGTCTGGATTTGGTTGAGAATGCTCGTTCGGGCAAGAAGCAAGGCAGTCTTTTCTGGCTTTTAGATGAAACCAAAACAGCTATGGGAATGCGGCTCTTGCGTTCTTGGATTCATCGTCCTTTGATTGATAAGGAGCGAATCGTCCAGCGTCAAGACGTGGTGCAGGTCTTCTTTGACCACTTCTTTGAGCGCAGTGATTTGACAGATAGTCTCAAGGGTGTTTATGACATCGAACGTTTGGCTAGTCGGGTTTCTTTTGGCAAGACCAATCCCAAGGATCTCTTGCAGCTGGCGACCACCTTATCCAGTGTGCCACGGATTCGTGCGATTTTAGAAGGGATGGAGCAACCTGCTTTGGACTATCTCATCGCACAGTTGGATGCCATTCCTGAGTTGGAGGGCTTGATTAGTGATGCCATTGCTCCTGAAGCCCCTCACGTGATTACGGAAGGTGGCATTATCCGTACGGGATTTGATGAGACCTTAGACAAGTACCGTCGCGTTCTCAGAGAAGGGACTAGCTGGATTGCTGAGATTGAGGCTAAGGAGAGAGAAAACTCTGGCATCAGTACGCTTAAGATTGACTACAATAAAAAGGATGGCTACTATTTTCATGTGACCAATTCACAACTGGGAAATGTGCCAGCCCACTTTTTCCGCAAGGCAACGCTGAAAAACTCGGAACGTTTTGGAACCGAAGAATTAGCCCGTATCGAGGGCGATATGTTGGAGGCGCGTGAGAAGTCAGCTAATCTAGAGTACGAAATTTTTATGCGTATTCGTGAAGAGGTCAGCAAGTACATCCAGCGTTTACAAGCTCTAGCCCAAGGAATTGCGACGGTTGATGTCTTGCAAAGTCTGGCGGTTGTGGCTGAAACCCAGCATTTGATTCGACCAGAGTTCGGAGAGGATTCACAGATCGATATCCAGAAAGGGCGCCATGCTGTCGTTGAAAAGGTTATGGGGGCTCAGACCTATATTCCAAATACGATTCAGATGGCAGAAGATACCAGTATTCAACTGATTACAGGGCCCAACATGAGTGGGAAGTCTACCTACATGCGTCAGCTAGCTATGACGGCAGTTATGGCTCAGCTAGGCTCTTATGTGCCAGCAGAAAGCGCCCATTTACCGATTTTTGATGCGATTTTTACCCGTATCGGAGCAGCAGATGACTTGGTTTCAGGTCAATCAACCTTTATGGTGGAGATGATGGAGGCCAACAATGCCATTTCGCATGCGACTAAGAATTCTTTGATTCTCTTTGATGAGTTAGGACGGGGAACTGCTACTTATGACGGGATGGCTTTAGCCCAGTCCATCATCGAATACATCCATGAGCACATCGGAGCCAAAACTCTCTTTGCCACCCACTACCACGAGTTGACCAGCCTAGAGTCTAGTTTACAACACTTGGTCAATGTTCACGTGGCAACCTTGGAGCAGGATGGACAGGTAACCTTCCTTCATAAGATTGAACCAGGCCCAGCTGACAAATCCTACGGTATTCATGTTGCTAAGATTGCTGGCTTGCCAGCAGACCTCCTAGCAAGGGCGGATAAGATTTTGACCCAACTGGAGAGTCAGGGGACAGAAAGTCCTGCTCCTACGAGACAAACAAGTGCCGTCACGGAACAGATTTCTCTCTTTGATACGGCAGAAGAGCATCCTATCCTAGCAGAATTAGCTAAATTGGACATTTACAATATGACACCTATGCAGGCTATGAATGTTTTGGTTGAATTAAAACAGAAACTATAAAAATAATTCCACTCATGCATTTGTGAGTGGGATTATTGCTATTACTTTCTATGCTCCAAGAGTTGATTGATATGGTCTACTTTTTTTGATGCTCTTTTATAGGAAATAGTCCAAATGATGAGGTAGACAATCGCAAACTCGATAATGAGTTGGAGATAGAAAATCCAGTGGAAGGGGAACCAACCTGCTAGGGTTGCTAATGGGATAAATCCTACTAGCATAAGGAAGAAATGGGTCAGAGTTGCACGGAGCAAGCTCCAGTCACGGCTGAATAATCGTTTACCAAAGTTGAATAGAATACCAATGGCTGCCCAGATCAGTGTGCAGTAGAGCAAGACCAAGGCACCGTGAACCTGATGTTGAGCCATCACTTGTCCGATCAGAGATTCAGGACTCAGTGGTGCGTAGGTATTTGGTGCATAAATGAGTGAAAAGATGATAGAGAGGATGAGGCCGATGAGGACACCAGCAGCTGCGTCGTGGAAGATTTGTTTTTTCATAGTTCTAATTTCTCCTTGATGGTTTTTAGATAACGGCGTGAAGAATAGGTGAAGCTTTCGTTTTTCAAGAAAATTTCTACTAGGCCGTTTGGGGTTAGCTTGATATGAGAGATGGAGTTGATATTGATGATTTCTGATTGGGAAATTTGGATAAAATTGGTTGGCAGAATTTCAAGGACTTGATAGAGCCGTAAATCAATATTGTAGGTCTGGCTAGCCGTTTCTGCAAGAACCTTCCGATTCTCGATATAGAAGCGCTGAATCTTGCCAATCTCAACGAGATAGACCTGATTATTGATTTTCCCTTTGATTTTTTCTGTTCGGTCCAGATTTTCTGCGAACTCGATGACTTTCTGGACTTTATCTGTCGGCTGAGGTGCTTGAACAATCAGCTTTTCCTCCTCGTAAGTTTCACTAATCTGTAGTTCTACTTTCATAAATTTCTCTCCTTGTTTTTCATACAAAATTGTGATCACTTCTTGTACACCTTTATTAAACACTATTTTACGACACTTGACAAGGGACTTTGTCTATGTGGAGGGATTTGGCTCTTATGTGGTGCTTGCTTTTCTGTCCTTTCTGAAATATGGTATAATAGCACTAATCAATTTCTAGGAAAATAGGTACGGAAAGGGGCTGAAAGATGTCTCATATTATTGAATTGCCAGAGGTGCTGGCAAACCAGATTGCAGCTGGAGAGGTCATTGAACGTCCTGCCAGTGTGGTCAAAGAGTTGGTAGAAAATGCCATTGACGCGGGCTCTAGTCAGATTATCATTGAGATTGAGGAAGCTGGTCTCAAGAAGATTCAAATCACGGATAATGGTCATGGAATTGCTCACGATGAGGTGGAATTGGCCCTGCGTCGCCATGCGACCAGTAAGATAAAAAATCAAGCAGATCTCTTTCGGATTCGGACGCTTGGTTTTCGTGGTGAAGCCTTGCCTTCTATTGCGTCTGTTAGTGTCTTGACTCTGTTGACGGCGGTGGATGGTGCGAGTCATGGGACTAAGCTCGTCGCACGTGGGGGAGAAGTAGAAGAAATCATCCCAGCGACTAGTCCTGTGGGGACCAAGGTTTGTGTGGAGGACCTCTTTTTCAACACGCCTGCCCGTCTCAAGTATATGAAGAGCCAGCAGGCGGAGTTGTCTCATATCATTGATATTGTCAACCGTCTGGGCTTGGCCCATCCTGAAATTTCGTTTAGTTTAATCAGTGATGGCAAGGAAATGACGCGAACAGCAGGGACTGGCCAACTGCGACAAGCAATCGCAGGGATTTACGGTTTGGCGAGTGCTAAGAAGATGATTGAAATTGAGAATTCTGACCTTGATTTCGAAATTTCTGGCTTTGTATCCTTGCCTGAGTTAACTAGAGCCAATCGCAATTATATCAGCCTCTTCATCAATGGCCGTTATATCAAGAACTTCCTGCTCAATCGTGCAATTCTAGACGGCTATGGCAGTAAGCTTATGGTAGGCCGTTTTCCACTGGCTGTCATTCACATTCATATCGACCCTTATCTAGCGGATGTCAATGTGCACCCAACCAAGCAAGAAGTGCGGATTTCTAAGGAAAAAGAACTGATGACACTGGTTTCAGAAGCTATTTCCAACAGTCTCAAGGAACAGACCTTGATACCTGATGCCTTGGAAAATCTTGCCAAATCTACCGTTCGTAATCGTGAGAAGGTGGAGCAAACTATTCTCCCGCTCAAAGAAAATACTCTTTACTATGAGAGAACTGAGTCGTCAAGACCTAGTCAAGCTGAAGTAGCTGATTATCAGGTAGAATTGACTGAGGAAGGAAAGGATTTAACCCTGTTTGCCAAGGAAACCTTGGACCAGCTGACTAAGCCAGCAAAACTGCATTTTGCAGAGAGAAAGCCAGCTAACTATGACCAACTGGACCATCCAGAACTAGATTTAGCCAGTCTGGATAAGGCCTATGATAAGCTGGAGCGAGAAGAATCTTCAAACTTTCCAGAGTTAGAATTTTTCGGGCAAATGCATGGAACCTATCTCTTTGCACAGGGACGAGATGGGCTTTATATCATAGACCAGCATGCGGCTCAGGAACGGGTCAAGTACGAGGAGTACCGTGAAAGTATTGGCAATGTTGACCAGAGCCAGCAGCAACTCCTAGTGCCCTATATCTTTGAATTTCCAGCAGATGATGCCCTTCGTCTCAAGGAAAGAATGCCTCTTTTAGAGGAAGTTGGCGTCTTTCTAGCAGAGTACGGAGAAAATCAATTTATCCTACGTGAACATCCTATTTGGATGGCAGAAGAAGAGATTGAATCAGGCATCTATGAAATATGCGACATGCTCCTTTTGACCAAGGAAGTTTCTATCAAGAAATACCGAGCAGAGCTGGCTATCATGATGTCCTGCAAGAGATCTATCAAGGCTAACCATCGTATCGATGACCATTCGGCTAGACAGCTGCTCTATCAGCTTTCTCAGTGTGACAATCCCTATAACTGTCCCCACGGACGTCCTGTTTTAGTGCATTTTACCAAGTCAGATATGGAAAAGATGTTCCGACGTATTCAGGAAAATCACACCAGTCTCCGTGAGCTGGGGAAATATTAAACTAAAAGGAAAACTATGTACGAATATTTAAAAGGAATCATTACCAAAATCACTGCTAAATACATTGTTCTTGAAACCAATGGTATAGGTTATATCCTGCATGTAGCTAACCCCTATGCTTACTCGGGACAGATCAATCAAGAGGCTCAAATTTATGTGCATCAGGTCGTGCGTGAGGATGCCCATCTACTTTATGGATTTCGTTCAGAAGACGAAAAGAAGCTCTTTCTCAGTCTGATTTCGGTATCTGGGATTGGTCCTGTATCAGCTCTGGCTATTATCGCTGCCGATGACAATGCTGGCTTGGTTCAAGCCATTGAAACCAAGAACATCACCTACTTAACTAAGTTCCCTAAAATTGGCAAGAAAACAGCCCAACAGATGGTGTTGGACTTGGAAGGTAAGGTAGTAGTTGCAGGAGATGATCTTCCTGCCAAGGTGGCAGTGCAAGCAAGCGCTGAAAACCAAGAATTGGAAGAAGCTATGGAAGCTATGTTGGCTCTGGGCTACAAGGCAACCGAGCTCAAGAAAATCAAGAAATTCTTTGAAGGAACGACAGATACAGCTGAGAACTATATCAAGTCGGCCCTTAAAATGTTGGTCAAATAGGAGCAGAGCATGACAAAACGTTGTTCGTGGGTCAAGGTGACCAATCCGCTCTACATTGCCTATCATGATGAGGAGTGGGGACAGCCCCTCCATGGTGACCAAGCATTGTTTGAGTTGTTGTGTATGGAAACCTATCAGGCAGGCTTGTCTTGGGAAACGGTGCTCAACAAACGACAAGCTTTCCGAGAAGCCTTTCATGGCTATCAAATTCAAGCGATCGCAGATATGACAGACGCTGAATTGGAAGCTTTGCTGGATAATCCAGCCATCATTCGAAATAGAGCCAAGATTTTTGCTACACGCGCTAACGCCCAAGCATTTTTACGACTACAGGAAGAATATGGCTCTTTTGATGCCTATCTTTGGTCCTTTGTTGAGGGGAAAACGATCGTTAACGATGTTCCCGATTACCGCCAAGCCCCAGCTAAAACACCTCTGTCTGAGAAGTTAGCCAAAGATCTCAAAAAACGAGGCTTCAAGTTCACAGGCCCAGTCGCCGTCTTGTCTTTTCTACAGGCTGCAGGGCTAGTTGATGACCATGAGAATGATTGTGAGTGGAAAAGCGGTCGTTAGTATGTACAGGTAACTAGCATATCTGAGAATATAGAAAAAAGCTGAGAAATTTTTCCCAGCTTTTTATATATACTATTAGATTTGTTAGAGTGAAGTCAAAAAAGTGATTCCACCTAAAATAACACCAGCTGAATTTGGAATGATTAGTATCCAATCCTTCTTAGGTTCCTTTGTCCATCCATAAATAACCCAGATTAAGCAAGATATAGCAGCTGATAAAGGTTGAAATGGTTGAGCTTTATTTCCCTGTAAATTAGCGATAATTTGAGGTATGTAGGCAATAAATACTATAATTCCAATAAAGGCACCAATAGAACCTACGATTCGATTAATTTTTTGTTTTGTCATATACACCTCCTTCAAAAGGATATCATAGAAATTAGCGAAATGCAATAAATTCAGATACAAATTGTAACGAAAACGAATACAAAAGCACAAAAATAGAGAAACTATTTATTTTTTGTTATAGTCAAAGCGAATGATTTGCTCCTTTGCATCTACATAGGCGTGAACTCCGAAGGGTACAATTGCTCTTGGAGTTGCGTGGCCGACATTTAGATTATAGATAATCGGGATATTGCTGTCAATAATATCCAATAGTGCCTCTTTATAGTCGTCATAGAAAGTTTCATCCATAGGTTTTCCGACCAAGAGTCCACTGATGACCTCGAATATACCAGTGTCTTTTAAAGTCCGCAACATATTTTTGAAGTCTTCCAGCTCAGGCTTTTCTTCGCTTGTTTCTAGCAAGAGGATTTTTCCTTCCCAGTCTGACAAGTCAGGGAAAAGTTTGTATTTTTGGCAGAGCTCCGTGCTATCTGCGTATCGAGAGTTGTCAAAGATATCGTAGAGGGATTCGAGGCAACCACCGAGGATTTTTCCCTCGAACTGGGCATTTCCCCGCAACAGCTCGAAACCAGTATTTGCATGACTGACACGAGGTGTCCCCAGAGCCTTGGGACTGAAGTCAGTCCTTTCATCATACCAAACGTCACTAGGGCGGATTTCTGAGATTCTTCCCGTCTCAATCAATTCTTTAAAGTAGTGGAGGCTATAGGTCAGCACTTCCTTGTCCAATTCACAAATGTCTGCTAGGAAGGATTGACCATAAAAAGTTTTGATTCCTAGTTTATGCAACATGAGATGGTTCATGGTTGTATCCGAGAAGCCAAGAAAAATTTTTTGTTTGATAACCTTTTGTAGTTGGTCATTTTCAAAAAGATAAGGTAGTAAGCGATAGGTATCGTCTCCACCGATGGCGCATAGGATCATGTCGATGCTATCATCAGAAAAGGCATGAATCAAATCCTCTGCACGAGCTTCAGGATGGTCCTTGATAAAGTCTAATCCTTTTAGCGAATGAGGCAAAAAGGTAGGATTGAGTCCCAGGTTCTTGAGACGTTGGACACCCAAGTCCACTTCGTGTTTGACAAAGTCCTCTCCGATAATGCCACTAGATAAACTAACAACACCAATAGTAGAAACCATATTTCTTCCTCCTAGAAATTGATTGAGCCTATTTTATCATAAAAAGATTAGATAGAGCTATGTGGGATGTCAGAAGAATACTTTAAAATCAAAAAAGTAAGTGAAAAAGCAACCGCGCCTGCAGTTGCTTTTTATACATACTATTAGATTTGTTAGAGTGAAGTCAAAAAAGTGATTCCACCTAAAATAACACCGGCTGAATTTGGAATGATTAGTATCCAATCCTTCTTAGGTTCCTTTGTCCATCCATAAATAACCCAGATTAAGCAAGATATAGCAGCTGATAAAGGTTGAAATGGTTGAGCTTTATTTCCTTGTAAATTAGCGATAATTTGAGGTATGTAGGCAATAAATACTATAATTCCAATAAAGGCACCAATGGAGCCTACGATTCGATTAATTTTTTGTTTTGTCATATTTCCCTCCAATTATAGAGTATCAAAATGATTGTATATAGGCAAGGAATATGCTCATTTGTTGTTATTCTCTGTACAAAATAGAATAAAATGTTTACATTTATGTTTTATAAAGTATAAATGTACTGAATTTTAGATAGAGTTAAATATTTTTTACATGATTGTTTAAAGATTAAAAAATCATGGTTCTTATGATGTTGAACCATGATATGTTTCCGTTCTTCTTAATAACGTGTTGGTCCTGCACTTGCGCTACGGATATTCAAGCGTTTCTTGAGATAGAAGCGAAGGGCTAGGAGGGCTGCTCCGATAATAGCCAGTGGCAATGGAGCAAGTACTGGGTTAAGGCTAGCTGGTAGGAAGCTTGTTGCAAAGAAGACAAGCAGCCAAAGGAACATAGAAGCTAGGATAACCAGTACAGATTTCCAGAAAGGTGGACGTTGGCTGCGGTCCATATCTGGTCCATAGTATTGGTAAACAAAGTAGTACATCAAGTAGAAGGCAAATCCACCAACCAGTCCAACTAATAGGAGAGTGACAAATCCATAGCCGAAAGCTTGATCTGCCGCAAAGAAGGTTGTGAGGGCGCTGACAAGGGCAAAGAGGCTAGTGATGAAAAGAGCTGAGTCCATAATCATGAGTTTCGGATCATCATTTTCTTTTGGATGCTCTTTTTCATATTGCTCCTTAACAGTGAAGCTATGAGCCCAGTGAGTGGGTGCACCATAGAGGGAACGAGCAGTCGTACCCTTGGCTTGCTCTTCAAGGATTTGGGGAATAACTTCCTCAAAAATAGCCTTGATTTCAGCGTCTGTTTTCCCATCTTTGATGAATTGTTGGGTAGCGATGTGGACAAACTCTTGGTTTTTCTTGGTTAATTTTTGTAGATCAATCTGAGACATAGGAACTCCTCTTAGAACCATTTTTTATGGATGAGATAGAGAGTGAGCGAGACACTCATAGCAAAAGCGATAAAGACGATTAACCAGAAGGCATTCGGCTCGCCGTTTAGGGGGATTTCATTATCCTTAAAGTTCATCCCGTAGGCAGAAAAGACCATGGTTGGGATGGACATGACGATGGTCACAAGGGCCAAGGTTTTCATGATGTTGTTCTGGTTGTTGGAAATGATAGAGGCGAAGGTCTCTGTCATAGAATGCAAGACGTTTCCATAAATGTCTGCCATCTCGATGGCCTGTTGGGTTTCAATCAGGGTGTCTTCAAGCAGGTCTTCGTCTTCAAGGTATTTCTTGATATTGCTGGTTGAGCTGGTTAATTTCTTAATCACGCGCTCATTTGTTTTGAGGGAGGCCTTGAAATAGACGATGGTTTTTTCCAATTCCATGAGCTCAATCAATTCTTCATTACGAGTTGATTGATGCAGTTGACTTTCGATTTGTTCACTCTTACGGTCAATCGAACGAAGGGCTGTTAGGTAAAGTTCTGCATTGCGATAGAGAATCTGGAAGATAAAACGTGAGCGCATGAAGGTATAGAAATTACGCAAGCGACGGTTGATAAAGACATCGAGGACCGGTAATGGTTCCAAACAAGTAGTGATAATGGTTTCCTCAGTGATGATAATACCAAGCGGGATGGTGACGTAGTAGGTGCGGTTATTTCTTTCTTCTGTGACCGGCACGTCCACGATGATCAAAGTATACTCATCTTCGATGGTAATACGAGACATTTCTTCCGCATCGAGTGGTGCACGAAGGTCGGCAATATCGATATCGAAGGCGTTAGCGATTTCGAGTGATTCATTTTGAGTCGGATTGACGAGATTGATCCAAGTACCCGGTTCAAGCGTATCGATCTCTTTAAATTCAGTTGTTGTAGAGAGAAAAACTTGTTTCATATCCCTTATCCTTTCTCATTTTTCAGATTTTTTCACACCGTACTATTATACTATAAATTCAGCCTTTTGGGTAATAGAATCTCACTTTTTTTGGTATAATGGTAAGCAATAATGGACTAGAAAGAACAAAGATGCAAGATAAAATTGTCATTCATGGGGCGCGTGCCCATAATTTAAAAAATATTGACGTGGAAATTCCACGAGACAAGTTGGTTGTCGTGACCGGCTTGTCAGGTTCAGGGAAATCCAGTCTGGCCTTTGATACCCTCTATGCGGAGGGTCAACGTCGCTATGTGGAGAGTTTGTCAGCCTACGCTCGTCAATTCTTGGGGAATATGGAGAAGCCTGATGTAGATGCTATTGATGGTCTCAGCCCCGCTATTTCCATCGACCAGAAAACGACTAGTAAAAATCCTCGCTCGACGGTGGGAACAACGACTGAAATCAATGACTATCTGCGTCTCCTCTACGCACGTGTGGGGACGCCTTACTGTATTAACGGGCATGGAGCTATCAAGGCTTCTTCTGTGGAGCAAATCGTGGATAAGGTTTTAGAATTGCCTGAACGCCAGCGCTTGCAGATCTTGGCCCCTGTCATCCGCAAGAAAAAAGGCCAACATAAGAGTGTTATTGAGAAGGTTCAGAAAGATGGGTATGTTCGTGTCCGTGTGGATGGTGAAGTCTATGATGTAACCGAAGTGCCAGAGTTGTCTAAGAGTAAGCAACACAATATCGATGTCGTGGTTGACCGTATTGTCATCAAGGAGGGCATTCGTAGTCGTCTCTTTGATTCCATTGAGGCTGCCCTTCGTATTGCAGAAGGTTATGTCATTATCGACACTATGGACGACTCTGAGTTGTTGTTTTCTGAGCATTATGCCTGTCCAGTTTGTGGCTTTACTGTTCCAGAGTTAGAGCCTCGTCTCTTCTCTTTCAATGCTCCTTTTGGCTCTTGTAGTGAGTGTGACGGTTTGGGCATCAAGCTGGAGGTGGATACTGATTTGGTAGTACCAGATGCCAGCAAAACCTTACGTGAGGGAGCCTTGGCTCCGTGGAATCCTATCTCATCCAACTACTATCCAAACATGCTAGAGCAGGCTATGACAGCCTTTGGAGTGGATATGGATAAGCCTTTTGAGGACTTGTCAGAAGAAGATAAGAACTTGATTCTCTACGGCTCAGATGGTAAGGAATTCCATTTCCACTATGAGAATGAATTTGGTGGCGTGCGCGATATCGATATTCCTTTTGAGGGAGTTGTTAATAATATCAAACGTCGCTACCATGAAACTAATAGTGACTACACTCGCACCCAGATGCGCCTTTACATGAATGAGCTGACCTGCGGAACCTGTCATGGTTACCGTCTCAATGACCAGGCCTTGTCTGTCCGTGTTGGTGGTGACCAAGGGCCACATATCGGAGAAATTTCAGACCTGTCTATCGCAGACCACTTGGAGTTGGTGAGCCAGTTAACCTTGTCTGAAAATGAAGCCATCATTGCTCGTCCCATTCTCAAGGAAATCAAGGACCGTTTGACCTTCCTTAATAACGTGGGTCTTAACTATCTGACTCTGTCTCGTTCAGCAGGAACCCTTTCAGGTGGGGAAAGTCAGCGTATTCGTTTGGCAACACAAATTGGTTCCAACCTATCAGGCGTCCTCTATATCCTAGATGAGCCATCGATTGGGCTCCACCAGAGGGATAATGATCGCCTGATTGCCAGTCTCAAAAAGATGCGTGATTTGGGTAATACTCTCATAGTAGTGGAACATGATGAAGATACCATGCGCGAGGCGGATTATCTGATTGACGTTGGTCCCGGTGCCGGTGTTTTTGGTGGGGAGATTGTCGCTGCAGGTACGCCTAAACAGGTAGCTCGTAATAGTAAGTCTATCACAGGTCAGTACTTGTCAGGCAAACGTGCCATTCCAGTACCAGAAGAACGCCGTGTTGGTAATGGTCGTTTTATCGAGGTGACGGGAGCGCGTGAGAACAACCTGCAAAATGTCACAGCTCGCTTCCCACTAGGAAAATTCATCGCAGTGACAGGGGTATCAGGTTCAGGGAAATCGACCCTAATCAACAGTATCCTCAAAAAAGCTATTGCCCAGAAGCTCAACCGTAATTCAGACAAGCCTGGTAAATTTAAGACTATTACAGGAATTGAGCATGTAGACCGCTTGATTGACATTGACCAGAGTCCAATTGGACGGACGCCGAGGTCCAACCCAGCTACCTATACAGGAGTTTTTGACGATATACGTGACCTCTTTGCCCAGACAAATGAAGCTAAGATTCGAGGCTACAAGAAGGGTCGTTTCAGTTTCAACGTCAAGGGTGGTCGCTGTGAAGCCTGCTCAGGTGATGGGATTATCAAGATTGAGATGCACTTCTTGCCAGATGTTTATGTAGCTTGTGAAGTCTGCCACGGAATCCGCTACAACAGTGAAACTCTAGAAGTTCACTATAAGGAAAAGAATATCTCGCAGGTCTTGGATATGACCGTTAACGATGCGGTAGAATTTTTCCAACACATTCCGAAAATTCAGCGCAAACTTCAGACTATCAAGGATGTGGGACTTGGTTATGTGACATTGGGGCAACCTGCTACCACCCTTTCTGGGGGAGAAGCCCAGCGTATGAAACTGGCTAGTGAACTTCACAAACGATCGACAGGAAAATCTTTCTACATTCTGGATGAGCCGACGACAGGTCTTCATACCGAGGATATCGCTCGCTTGCTCAAGGTTTTAGCTCGCTTTGTTGACGATGGCAATACAGTCCTTGTTATCGAGCACAATTTAGACGTTATCAAGACAGCAGACCATATTATTGACTTGGGACCTGAGGGCGGTGTCGGTGGTGGAACCATCATCGCAACAGGAACTCCAGAAGAAGTAGCGGCCAATGAAGCCAGCTACACAGGACAGTATTTGAAAGGAAAGTTACATCATGAATAAACGTGTACAAGCATTTCTAGCCAAAATGCAAGAAAAAGAACTAGATGGCATCATCATCAATAACCTTAAAAACGTCTATTATTTGACTGGTTTTTGGGGCTCAAACGGAACAGTCTTCATCAGCCGTGACCGTCAGGTCTTGGTGACGGATTCTCGTTATATCATTGCAGCTAAGCAAGAAACCAGTGGGTTTGAGATTGTGGCTGATCGTGATGAATTGGCTGTCATTGCAGGTATTGTCAAGGACATGGGTTTGTCTCGTATCGGTTTTGAAGATGAGATTTCAGTCTCTTATTATCACCGTATGCAGGCAACCTTTGAAGGAATTGACTTGCTTCCACAAACTCAGTTTGTCGAAGGTCTTCGAATGATTAAGGATGAAGCGGAGATTGCAGCTATTCGCAAGGCTTGCTCTATCTCAGACCAAGCTTTCCGTGACGCGCTTGACTTTATCAAACCAGGAAAAACTGAAATTGAGATTGCCAACTTCCTTGACTTCCGCATGCGTGAGTTGGGAGCATCTGGCTTGTCTTTTGACACCATTCTAGCTAGCGGTATCAACTCTTCCAAACCCCATGCCCATCCTATGCACAAACCAGTGGAGCTAGGAGAAGCCATTACAATGGACTTCGGTTGCCTTTATGACCACTATGTCAGTGATATGACACGAACTATCTATTTGGGGCATGTCAGCGACGAGCAAGCAGAGATTTACAATACAGTTCTCAAAGCCAACCAAGCCTTGATTGACCAGGCTAAGGCAGGATTAGGTTTCCGAGACTTTGACAAAATTCCTCGTGATATTATCATCGAGGCAGGCTATGGCGACTACTTTACCCACGGTATTGGTCACGGTATTGGACTGGATATTCATGAGGAACCATACTTTAGCCAGACTTCTACAGAAACTATTAAGGCAGGTATGGCTTTGACCGATGAACCAGGTATCTATATCGAAGGCAAATATGGCGTTCGTATTGAGGATGATATTCTGATTACAGAGACAGGTTGTGAATTGTTGACCCTAGCTCCAAAAGAGTTGATAGTTATTTAGTTATTTGTCAAGAAAAAAGTACGAAAATGACGGAAAAAGTCAAAAAAATTTAAAAATAGGTCGCAAGTCGGATGTTTTTTATGGTATAATAGACTAAACTGATAGTAACATGTAGCGAAAGGGGTAGGTACATGATTAAAATTTATACAGTCTCAAGTTGTACTAGCTGTAAAAAAGCAAAAACCTGGCTCAATGCCCACCAGTTAAGTTATAAAGAACAAAACCTTGGTAAAGAAGGAATTACGAGAGAAGAATTACTGGATATTCTAACCAAAACAGATAACGGAATAGCCAGCATCGTTTCATCTAAAAATCGCTATGCCAAAGCCCTTGGAGTGGATATTGAAGATTTGAGTGTCAATGAAGTCCTCAATCTGATTATGGAAACACCGAGAATTTTAAAGAGCCCAATCCTTGTAGATGAAAAACGCCTGCAAGTTGGCTA
The DNA here is from genome assembly GCF_003942865.1 of Streptococcus mitis. Taxonomy (GTDB): domain Bacteria; phylum Bacillota; class Bacilli; order Lactobacillales; family Streptococcaceae; genus Streptococcus; species Streptococcus mitis_BI. The sequence continues at coordinate 78,316 of NZ_RJNZ01000002.1, forward strand.
CAAGGAAGACGATATTCGTGCCTTCCTACCACGCTCTGTCCGTAATGTAGAAAATGCAGAAGCACGTTTGCGTGCAGCTCTATAAACATCAAGGCTGGGAGTGCTTCCTAGCCTTGTTTGCTCTTTTAATTCAAAAATGATGTGAGGAATTATGAAAAAAATACTAATTACAAGTTTTGCACTACTTTTCCTGCTTGCTGGATGTGGGCAAAAAAAAGCGACAACTGCATCCTCTAGTAGTGAATCTGAAACATTACAGTCAACCCTACCTGTCCTAGAGAATGCTGAGAAGAATACAGTAGTTACAAAAACATTTATGCTACCGAAGTCAACAGACGGTAGTCAGCAAATTCAAACGGTCACATATAAAGGAAAACAATTTTTAAGTTTGACTATTGTTCAAAAAAGACCAATTACCGATGAATTGAAGACTTTTGTAACTGAGCATGGTGTAGAGGCTACTCAAAAAGCCCTCATGGAGGCTGAAGGTAAAGATACCTCGATTCAGGAAGCACGAAAGTTGCCAGGTTTTACACTTGAGACGAAGATACTAAGTGAAACAGAAATTCAAACAACAACTACTTATGATTTTCAGGTTTTAGATATCAAAAAAGCTTCACAGGTTGAATATCTAAAGAATATTGGCTTGGAAAATCTTTTGAAAAATGAACCGAGTCAATATGTAGCAGATAGATTGGCAAATGGCGCGACAGAACAGTAGAAAATCCAAATAAACAGACTGCCTGAATTGTAGAACGTAAGGAATTGTGCTATAATGGTACTATTCTAAGGAAAGAGGGTGTTAGAATGGGATTTACTGAAGAAACAGTACGTTTTAAATTGGACGATTCCAATAAAAAAGAAATAAGTGAAACTTTGACTGATGTCTATGCTTCGTTGAACGATAAGGGCTACAACCCAATTAACCAAATCGTAGGTTACGTATTGAGTGGAGACCCTGCCTACGTTCCTCGTTATAATAATGCACGAAATCAAATACGTAAATATGAGCGTGATGAAATCGTTGAGGAATTGGTTCGCTACTACCTAAAAGGACAAGGAGTCGATCTATAACCTATGAGAATTATGGGATTGGACGTCGGTTCAAAAACGGTAGGGGTGGCCATTAGCGATCCGCTTGGTTTTACAGCTCAAGGACTTGAAATCATCCAAATCAATGAGGAACAAGGCCAATTTGGTTTTGACCGCGTTAAAGAGTTGGTTGATACTTACAAGGTGGAACGATTTGTAGTGGGCTTGCCTAAAAACATGAACAATACAAGCGGACCGCGCGTGGAAGCTAGTCAAGCCTACGGAGCAAAGTTAGAAGAGCTTTTTGATTTACCAGTAGACTATCAAGATGAACGCTTGACAACAGTCGCCGCAGAGCGCATGTTGATTGAACAAGCAGATATTAGCCGTAACAAGCGCAAGAAAGTTATTGATAAGTTAGCAGCTCAGCTGATTTTACAAAATTATTTAGATAGAAAATTTTAATACAAAGGAGAGGCTATGTCACACGATCATAACCACGAACACGAAGAACGTGAACTAATCACACTAGTAGATGAGCAAGGAAACGAAACCTTGTTTGAAATCCTTTTGACCATTGACGGAAAAGAAGAATTTGGTAAAAACTATGTTCTTCTAGTACCAGTTAACGCAGAAGAAGACGAAGACGGACAAGTTGAAATCCAAGCTTACTCATTCATCGAAAACGAAGATGGAACAGAAGGTGAATTGCAACCAATCCCAGAAGACTCAGAAGACGAATGGAACATGATTGAAGAAGTCTTCAACAGCTTTATGGAGGAGTAAAAACATCCAGTGGATGTTTTTAGCCTGACGCTAAAAATAAAAACCGTCAGTAAGTCTGGGAGACTGTATCAGCCCAACTCCCAGAAATTGGGAAGAGTTGGAACGTCCAGTGGACGTTTTTAGCCCTGCGCTAGAAATTAGAAACGCAGGCACATTCAGTGGATGTTTTTACCCCACGTTAACTTCATAGTAGCTAGTTATTAGCTAACCAGGTGAGAGGTTGGGATGAAAATCCTGACCTCGTTTTTGTTAGTCATCATACTTTAGTGTGGTAATTGATTAGACTTTTATCAAGGAGATATGTATGTTTGAAGTAGAAGAATGGCTCCATAGTCGGATTGGTTTGAATTTTCGATCAGGTTTGGACCGAATGCAGCAAGCGGTGGATTTGTTAGGAAATCCTGAGCAGTCTTACCCTATTATCCACGTGACAGGGACTAATGGGAAAGGATCTACCATTGCTTTTATGAGGGAGTTATTTATGGGGCATGGCAAAAAAGTTGCGACCTTTACCTCCCCTCATATCGTCTCTATCAATGATCGAATCTGCATTAACGGGCAACCAATAGCTGATGCAGACTTCATCCGTTTGGCTAATCAGGTCAAGGAGATGGAGAAAACGCTTCTGCAAACCCATGATCAGTTGTCCTTTTTTGAATTGCTGACCTTGATTGCTTTTCTCTACTTTAGGGAGCAAGCGGTGGATTTGGTTTTACTAGAAGTGGGAATTGGTGGCTTACTTGATACGACCAATGTGGTAACCGGAGAGATTGCTGTCATCACCTCCATCGGACTTGATCATCAGGAGACTCTGGGTGACAGTATAGCAGCAATTGCAGAGCAGAAAGCTGGTATTTTTAAGGCTGGTAAGAAGGCAGTGATTGCGAAATTGCCTCCAGAAGCTAGGCTTGTCTGTCAGAAAAAAGCAGGATTTTTAGCTGTTGACCTTTATCAGGCAGGTAAAGATTTTTCAATGCTGAATGGCGGTTTTTCAAGTTCTTTGGGGAATTTTCCACAGCTGAAAATAGGATTGGAAGGAGCCTATCAGCAGGAGAATGCCGCCTTGGCATTGCAAGCATTTCTTCTCTTTATGAGAGAAGGAAAGGAAGTTGTTGATGAGCAGGTTGTAAGACAGGCCTTGAAACAGACTCATTGGGCTGGGCGTTTGGAGCGTATTCGTCCTCAGATTTACTTGGATGGTGCTCATAACCTCCCTGCCTTGACTCGCCTAGTGGAGTTTGTCAAAGAAAAAGAGCAGGAAGGCTATCGTCCTCAAATCCTCTTTGGAGCCTTGAAACGTAAGGATTATCAAGGGATGTTGGGTTATCTGACTGAAAATTTACCTCAGGTGGAACTCAAGGTGACCGGCTTTGACTATCAAGGGGCTCTGGAGGAGACAGATGTAATAGGTTACGATGTGATTCCTTCTTACCGAGAATTTATCAGCAGTTTTGAAGCAAGGGCAGACGCGCAGGACTTGTTGTTCATTACAGGATCTCTCTATTTTATATCAGAAGTACGGAGTCACCTACAGGAGCATGAGCAGATAAATTGACCTCCTTTTTTGAACTTGTTATACTAGGAGAACTGCCAGTTGGAAGGAAAAATTGGTAGAAGAAAGGAAATTCATCATGAAATTAAAAAGATTCACACTTTCTCTTGCTTCTCTAGCAAGTCTTAGTCTCTTAGTAGCTTGTTCACAGAGAACTCAACAGGTTCAACAACCAGCAGCTCAATCGCAAACTCAACAAACTCAGCAATCACAACCTGCTGCTTCATCTTCTACAGAAAATACAAACCAGGCAGCAACAAGTTCTTCACAAAATACAGTTACAGCTCAACCAACTAATATTGATGGGACTTATACCGGTCAGGATGACGGAGACCGTATCACTTTAGTGGTAACTGGAATAACTGGTACCTGGACACAGGTTGAAACTGACGGGGAACAAGAAATCAAGCAGGTCAGCTTCGATGCAGCCAATCAACGCATGATTATTGGGGATGATGTCAAGATTTATGCAATCAATGGCAGTCAGATGATTATCGACGATATGGATAGAGAAGCGTCTGATCGCATTGTTTTATCAAAATAGACTAGAAGGAGACTGGATTTTTTGGTCTCTTTTACTTTTGCTCAGAAAAATGATTATAAATACTTGCCTTCTACCGAATACCTGAGTTATACTAGTTTTAATTACCTGTTTTTATCATTCAAAATATCAAGGAGGGGATATGAAATATAGAAAATTTCAATTATTGATGTCCAAGTATGGCTTTAGTCTTTCGATTATGCTGCTTGAACTTTCTCTTGTTTTTGGTCTCTTTCTCTATTTAGGGCGTATGGCCCCTATTCTTTGGGTTATTCTCTTAATCTTTATGAGTATGGCGACTATTGTCGCAATTGTCAATCGTTCCATGGCGCCTGAAAGCAAAGTGATGTGGTTAGTGGTGACTTTTGTTCCTGTCATTGGCCCCTTGCTCTATCTGATGTTTGGTGAAAGACGATTATCCAAAAAAGAAATCAAGCAGTTGGACAAACTTGGTTCCATGCATTTTCGGGAGGATAACAGTAAAGCTCTCCGCCAGAAATTGAAGGAAGATGATAAGGCAGCTTACGGAGTTATCAAATCTTTGTTAAGTATGGATAGCAATGCCGATGTCTATAATCGAACAGACTCACAATTCTTTTCTTCGGGTGAAAGCATGTGGCAATATATGTTGGAAGATCTCAAGAAAGCTGAGAAATTTATCTTTCTGGAGTACTATATTGTCGAAGAAGGTCTGATGTGGAATAGCATACTGGACATACTAGAGTACAAGGCAGCTCAGGGTGTAGAGATCAAGATGCTCTATGATGATATCGGCTGTATGGCGACTTTGCCTGGAGACTATACTATTCAGCTTCGTAGTCGAGGAATTGAAGCCCATAAATTTAACAAGGTGGTTCCTCGCTTGACGGTAGCTTATAATAATCGGGACCATCGTAAAATCCTTGTTATAGATGGTCAGGTAGCTTATACAGGAGGTATTAACTTAGCCGATGAGTATATCAACCATGTAGAACGCTTTGGTTATTGGAAGGATAGTGGGATTCGCATAGATGGTCCTGGTGTCAAGGCTCTAACCCGTCTCTTTTTGATGACTTGGTACATCAATCGTGGGGAAATTAGTGATTTCGATCAATATCACCTTGAGAATCAACCGAGAGATGGTCAAGGTTTTTGTATACCATATAGTAGCGGACCTAAACCCATTTACCGAGCTCAGGTGGGAAAAACTGTTTATCAGAATCTCATCAATCAGGCGACAGATTATATCTATATTACGACCCCTTATCTTATCATTGACTATGATTTGACTGAAAGTATTAAGAATGCTTCTCTGCGAGGGGTAGATGTGCGAATTGTTACACCTTATATTCCAGATAAGAAAGTAATCCAATTAGTTACTAGAGGAGCGTACTTGGATCTGCTTTCGGCAGGAGTCCGCATTTACGAATACAGTCCCGGTTTCCTTCACAGTAAACAAATGATCGTTGATGGCGAGGTAGCAACCGTTGGGACTATCAATTTTGATTATCGTAGTCTGGTTCATCACTATGAAAATGCAGTGTTGTTATATCGAACCCAATCAATTCTGGATATTGCGGAGGATTTTAGAGGAATTTTCCAAGTTTCACGAGAAATCAATTCCTACACCATTAAACCAAAGTGGTATCAAACTCTTATCAAAGAAATTGTCCAGTTATTTGCACCCATGCTTTAAAAACAAAAAGATTTGACCTTGAGTTAAATCTTTTTTATATGGTTAAGAGAGACTTTCAATTCGGGAGGCTAGATTGTTTTTGTAGCATCAAACGAATCGCTATTCTAGATAGGATATAAGGTAAATATCAATCCCGGGCTGACATTCCGGTAAGATTTTGATATACTAAAACAGATAAACTTGGAGGAAAAACGAATGAATGTATATGGAAAAAAAGATGAGAGCTATGAAGAATCTCGTTACCCAGATTGGACATTACCAGAAAAAAAGGAAACTCTGCTTCCGCTTTTTAGTATTTTGATTGGAAGCTTGATTGCAACAGTGATTTCTGTTGTCCTACCTTTTATTTTTGATTTAATGAGCCCTCAACAGACTCAGGACCTTTATATTGGATGGGCCTTGCATCAAACTGGTCAGATTTATACAGACTACTTTGGGACTAATGGCTTGCTTTATTATTTAGTAGCTTATCTTTTGAAAGGGAGTGTTTTAATTTCTCTTGTGGAATGGTTGGCTCTGTTTGGGGCAGGTATTTTCCTTTTTAAAGCAGCAGATACTCTTACCGACCAGAGTGAGCAGGCCAAGCAAGTTGTGTTTGTATTTTATCTCCTCGTTGCAGGACTTGGTTTTGGTGGAGGTTATGCCCTTTTCCTAGCATTACCATTTTTATTTTACTCTTTGCACATTGTGACGCAGTATTTGTCTTATCCGGATAGTGATAAAGGATTTTTGCGACTTGGAATGAGTTTTGCTCTAGCATTCTTCCTTGCTCCATTGCCTACAGCTTTATTTGTAGCTACGATTGCCTTGGCATTGCTCGGTTTTAATGTGGTGGAGCATCGCTTTGTTCATGGATTGTATCAATTTTTTGCAGCTGCTCTTGGATTTTCTCTTGTCTTTTATCCTTTAGGTTATTTTACGGTCTTGCAAGGAAGTTTTGGTGATGCGATTAGTCAAACTTTTTCCCCCTTAAATGCAGTGAGTCTGTTTGCAAATAATCTTTTGGTTGAAAATGCAGTTTTCTACGGATTGCTTGCTATTGGGGTTGGTTCTCTCACTCTCCTCTTTAAGGGCTTATTCCAATTAAAACCAGCCAAGCAATATTCATTATCACTTGTTGCTAGCTTAGGCTTGCTGCTTGTGTTATCTATGTTGATTTTATCTAAAGAGTCAGCGTATGGTTCACGTTTAGTCCTGCTGATTCCATTCTTGATATTACTTCTTATAACAGAAATTAAGGGTAAGGATAGAGTGAAGCGTCGTCGGAGAAATGATGGCGATGGTTCTTTCCTAAAAAGTAATTTATACTTACCGCTTGTTGCAATAGCTTATTTATTGCTTCTACCAGTTTTGAGTCGTTATGTTTTTCATCCATCAGCATATCAAGAAAGAGCCCGTCTTGCGAGTGTCGTCAAAAAGGAAACGACTGTTGAAGATCGTGTATATGCATGGGATAACCGTCCCGAGTTTTATCTAGAAAGTGAACGTCTAGCACCAAGTTCTTTATTGATCCCAACTCTCTATACGGCAAGCGATGAGAATAAAATCAAGCTTATGAATGACCTGAATGAGAATCAACCGAAGATGATTATGGTTAATCAACAGGTGGCTTTGTGGTCAGATGTAGAGACTTTGCTTAGTGAAAAATATGAACTTGTTAAGACGGATACGAACGAATTCAAACTATATAAATCAAAATAATCAAATCAATATCTTGTGTGTTTTTTAAAATTTTAGGATTTTTAACACAAGATATTGATTTTTCTTTTTAGAGTGGTATAATACTTTTTATAAAGAACATTTTAGAAAAGAGCATGCATATGATTGCACTAGAAGAAAAAATTACAATTTTGCCAACTCTCTTCGTCGAGAAACGAGATGGGAGACGTGTTGTATTTGATGTGGACAAGATTGACAAGGCTCTCCACAAGGCGGCTTACAAGGTTATGGATGTGACACCCTTGGTCGAAAAACGCCTAAATGCTCTGACCGAGCGAATTGTCACAGAAATTCATAGTCGCTTTCCAAAGGGGGTTAAGATTTACGAAATTCAAAATATCGTAGAACATGAACTCCTCGAAGCCAAAGAATATGCGCTGGCTGAAGAGTATATCACTTATCGAACACAGAGGGATTTTGAGCGCTCAAAAGCGACGGATATCAACTTTAGTATCCATAAGCTTCTCAACAAAGACCAGGCAGTTGTCAATGAAAATGCTAATAAAGACAGCGATGTCTTTAATACCCAGCGTGATTTGACAGCAGGGATTGTTGGGAAATCAATCGGACTGCAAATGCTTCCTAAGCACGTAGCCAATGCCCACCAAAAAGGGGATATCCACTATCATGATTTGGACTACAGCCCCTATACACCTATGACCAATTGCTGTTTGATTGATTTTAAAGGGATGTTGGAAAATGGTTTTAAGATTGGAAATGCAGAGGTAGAAAGTCCCAAGTCTATCCAGACTGCAACAGCTCAGATTTCTCAAATCATCGCCAATGTTGCTTCTAGCCAGTACGGAGGCTGTTCAGCTGACCGTATCGATGAAGTCTTGGCGCCTTATGCAGAGAAGAATTACCAGAAACACCTCAAGGATGCAGAAGAATGGGTCTTGCCTGAAAAACGGGAAGATTATGCTTGGAAGAAAACCCAAAAAGACATCTACGATGCCATGCAATCTCTTGAGTATGAAATCAATACTCTCTTCACTTCAAATGGACAAACCCCCTTTACTTCACTAGGTTTTGGTCTAGGAACTAGTCGTTTTGAGCGAGAAATTCAAAAAGCTATCTTGACCATTCGGATCAAGGGGCTTGGTTCAGAACACCGCACAGCCATCTTCCCTAAACTCATCTTTACGCTTAAAAGAGGCCTTAACTTGGAAGAAGGGACTCCAAACTACGACATCAAGCAGTTGGCCCTCGAGTGCGCAACCAAACGGATGTATCCAGATGTCTTATCTTATGATAAGATTGTTGACTTGACTGGTTCTTTCAAGGTACCTATGGGCTGCCGTTCTTTCCTTCAAGGATGGAAGGATGAGAATGGTGTAGAAGTTAATTCAGGTCGGATGAATCTAGGTGTTGTGACGGTCAATCTTCCTCGCATTGCTCTCGAGTCTGAAGGCGATATGAACAAGTTCTGGGAAATCTTCAACGAGCGTATGAATATCGCTGAAGATGCTCTGGTTTACCGTGTCGAACGTACTAAAGAGGCGACGCCAGCAAATGCTCCTATCCTCTATCAGTACGGTGCTTTTGGCCATCGTCTAAGTAAAGAAGAAAGTGTTGACCAGCTCTTCAAGAATCGTCGAGCAACAGTTTCGCTAGGCTATATCGGTTTGTACGAGGTGGCTACTGTCTTCTTTGGAAATAGCTGGGAACACAATCCAGAAGCCAAGGAATTTACGCTGGATATCATTCGTGATATGAAACGTCGGGTAGAAGAGTGGTCAGACCAATATGGTTACCATTTCTCTATCTACTCAACACCGTCTGAAAGTTTGACAGACCGTTTCTGCCGACTAGATACAGAGAAGTTTGGCTCTATTCCTGATATCACAGACAAGGAATACTACACCAATTCTTTCCACTATGATGTTCGTAAAAATCCAACCCCGTTTGAAAAATTAGACTTTGAGAAAGTCTATCCGGAAGCAGGTGCGTCAGGTGGTTTCATCCATTATTGTGAGTATCCAGTCCTTCAGCAAAATCCAAAGGCTCTGGAAGCTGTTTGGGATTATGCCTATGACCGTGTGGGCTATCTTGGGACCAATACTCCAATAGACCGTTGCTACAAATGTGACTTTGAAGGGGATTTTGAACCAACTGAGAGAGGATTTGCTTGTCCAAACTGTGGAAATAGCGACCCTAAAACAGTAGACGTTGTTAAACGGACTTGTGGCTATTTAGGCAATCCTCAAGCAAGACCTATGGTCAATGGGCGTCACAAGGAAATCGCAGCGCGTGTCAAACATATGAATGGTTCAACGATTAAAATAGCTGGGCATCAAGTAACAAATTAGAAAGAAGTGAAATGGGAAAATATCAATTAGACGATAAGGGGCGTGCACAAGTGACCCGTTATCACGAGAAACACTCTAAAGGTGGAGCTGGTAAAAAAGAACGCTTGCTCAACCTCAGAGAACAATTTTTAAATAAGAATAAGAAGAAATAAAAGTGAGAGTCAGCTCTCGCTTTTCTCTTAGTGGGAGGTAAGGATGGAATTACGCAGACCAAGATTAGCAGATAAGAAAGCTATTATAGACATGATGGAGGAATTTGAAAAATATCAGTCGCCTCACGATGGTGGTTTCTGGGATACAGAGAACTTTGTGTATGAAGAGTGGTTGGAAAGTAATCAGAATCAGGAAATGGGGATTAATTTGCCTGAAGGATGGGTTCCCGCAATTCAGTTAGTAGCTTTTTCTGTGAAAGGTAAAGCAATTGGATTTCTTAATCTCCGGTTGCGTCTCAGTAACTTTTTACTAGAAGAAGGTGGCCACATTGGCTACTCCATTCGTCCATCAGAAAGAGGCAAAGGTTATGCTAAAGAAACTCTCTGTCAGGGCTTGCAAATTGCTAAGGAAAAGAACATTAAGAAAACTCTTGTGACCTGTAGCGTGAATAATCCTGCTAGCAGAGCAGTCATTTTAGCAAATGGTGGGCTCCTTGAGGATGTTCGTGATGGTGTGGAGCGTTATTGGATAGAGGTAGCGAATGAATAATCCAAAACCACAAGAATGGAAAAGCGAGGAACTCAGTCAAGGGCGTATCATTGACTACAAGGCTTTTAACTTTGTGGATGGAGAAGGTGTGCGGAATTCCCTCTATGTATCAGGCTGCATGTTTCACTGTGAGGGGTGCTATAATGTAGCTACCTGGTCCTTCAATGCTGGCATTCCCTATACAGCAGAATTAGAAGAACAGATCATGGCAGACCTTGCCCAGCCCTATGTTCAAGGATTGACCTTGCTGGGAGGGGAACCTTTTCTCAATACTGGCATTCTTTTGCCACTCGTGAAGCGTATTCGGAAAGAATTGCCAGATAAGGATATCTGGTCCTGGACGGGCTATACATGGGAAGAAATGATGTTGGAAACTCCAGATAAACTGGAACTATTGTCGCTAATTGACATCCTTGTCGATGGACGGTATGACCGAACTAAGAGAAATCTCATGCTCCAGTTTCGAGGTTCGTCCAATCAACGCATCATCGATGTGCAAAAATCACTCAAAAGTGGGCAAGTAGTGATTTGGGACAAGCTCAATGATGGAAAAGAAAGCTATGAACAGGTGAAGAGAGAGTGAAGAAAAACGACTTAATGGATCAACTAGTCTCAGAGATCGAGACAGGGAAAATCAGGACACTGGGTATATATGGTCATGGGGCTTCAGGTAAATCAACCTTTGCACAGGAATTGTACCAAACCCTAGATTCTGCAAAGGTAAACTTATTGGAAACCGATCCTTACATTGCTTCAAATCGTCATTTAGTGGTGCCAAAGGAGACTCCAGACCAAAAAGTGACAGCTTGTCTACCGGTGGCACATGAATTGGCAAGTTTGCAGAGAGATATCTTAGCCTTGCAGGCGGGTATGGATGTCTTGACAATTGAAGAGCCTTGGAAGGCTAGTGAGGTCTTGTCTGGAACGAAACCGGTTCTGATTGTCGAAGGGATGTCTATTGGCTTTCTGCCAAAGGAACTCTTTGACAAAACCATCTGTTTCTACACGGATGAGGAGACCGAATTAAAAAGGCGCCTAGCTCGAGATACGACTGTGAGAAATCGCGATGCTTCCTTTATATTGGCAAGCCATCAGATGAGACGGGAGCAGTATCTGCGATACTATAAAGAAACTGAGTCTAAGGCGAATATCTTAGTGGACCAATCAGAAGGTAAATTTGAGCTCAATAGGATTCAACTTATATAGAAGAACTCCGTAATTTTAACAAGAAAAAATAGGAAAACAGTTTCATTGTAAAAAAACGAAAAAACAGCAACAAATCCCTTGCAATCGCAGGGGCTTTGTGTTATTCTATTATGGTGCTGTAAATTACAGCCTTAGCTTTGATGCAAGAGGTTGCGACACGCTCGGTTGCATTGCCACGCAACACCGCGTCGGTTTTCTTGTGGAGCTAGCCTATTATCTTAAATAGACGAAAAGGAGAAAAAGATGGCAAACAAAAAAATCCGTATCCGTTTGAAAGCTTACGAACACCGTACGCTTGACACAGCGGCTGCAAAAATCGTAGAATCAGCTACTCGTACAGGTGCACAAGTTGCGGGTCCAATCCCACTTCCAACTGAACGTAGCCTCTACACAATCATTCGTGCGACTCACAAATATAAAGACTCTCGCGAACAATTTGAAATGCGTACACACAAACGTTTGATCGATATCGTTAACCCAACTCAAAAAACAGTTGATGCTTTGATGAAATTGGATCTTCCAAGTGGTGTAAACGTAGAAATCAAACTTTAATCTAAAGCTTGATACCTTGAGCATAAAAAACGCTCGTTAAAAACTTTTTGAATAAAAAATATAGAAAAGGAACTATTTTCTCATGACAAAAGGAATCTTAGGGAAAAAAGTGGGAATGACTCAAATCTTCACTGAAGCTGGCGAATTGATCCCTGTAACAGTTATTGAAGCAACTCCAAACGTTGTTCTTCAAGTTAAAACTGTTGAAACAGACGGATACAACGCTATCCAAGTTGGTTTCGATGACAAACGCGAAGTATTGAGCAACAAACCTGCTAAAGGACATGTAGCGAAAGCTAACACGGCTCCTAAGCGCTTCATTCGTGAATTCAAAAACGTTGAAGGCTTGGAAGTTGGTGCTGAAATCACAGTTGAAACATTCGCAGCTGGAGACGTTGTTGACGTAACTGGTACTTCTAAAGGTAAAGGTTTCCAAGGTGTTATCAAACGCCACGGACAATCACGTGGACCAATGGCTCACGGTTCTCGTTACCACCGTCGTCCAGGTTCTATGGGACCTGTTGCACCTAACCGCGTATTCAAAGGTAAAAACCTTGCAGGACGTATGGGTGGCGACCGCGTAACAATTCAAAACCTTGAAGTTGTACAAGTTGTTCCAGAAAAGAACGTTATCCTTATCAAAGGTAACGTACCAGGTGCTAAGAAATCTCTTATCACTATCAAGTCAGCAGTTAAAGCTGGTAAATAATAAGGAAAGGGGAATACAGTCAAAATGGCAAATGTAACATTATTCGACCAAACTGGTAAACAAGCGGGCGAAGTTGTTCTTAATGATGCAATCTTTGGCATCGAACCAAATGAATCTGTTGTGTTTGATGTGATCATCAGCCAACGTGCTAGCCTTCGTCAAGGAACTCACGCAGTTAAAAACCGCTCAGCTGTTTCAGGTGGCGGACGCAAACCATGGCGTCAAAAAGGAACTGGACGTGCTCGTCAAGGTTCTATCCGCTCTCCACAATGGCGTGGTGGTGGAATCGTCTTCGGACCAACTCCACGTAGCTATGCGTACAAACTTCCTCAAAAAGTTCGTCGCCTTGCGCTTAAATCTGTTTACTCAGAAAAAGTTGCTGAAAATAAATTTGTAGCCGTTGATTCTCTTGAATTTACAGCTCCAAAAACTGCTGAATTTGCAAAAGTTCTTGCAGCTTTGAGCATCGATTCTAAAGTCCTTGTTATTCTTGAAGAAGGAAACGAATTCGCAGCTCTCTCAGCTCGTAACCTTCCAAACGTGAAAGTTGCGACTGCTACAACTGCAAGTGTTCTTGACATCGCAAATAGTGACAAACTTCTTGTTACTCAAGCAGCTATCTCTAAAATCGAGGAGGTTCTTGCATAATGAATTTGTATGATGTTATCAAAAAACCTGTAATCACTGAAAGCTCAATGGCTCAACTTGAAGCAGGAAAATATGTATTTGAAGTTGACACTCGTGCACACAAACTTTTGATCAAGCAAGCTGTTGAAGCTGCTTTCGAAGGTGTTAAAGTTGCCAACGTTAACACAATCAACGTAAAACCAAAAGCTAAACGTGTTGGACGTTACACTGGTTTTACTAACAAAACTAAAAAAGCTATCATCACACTTACAGCTGATTCAAAAGCAATCGAGTTGTTTGCTGCTGAAGCTGAATAATCTAAGGAGGAAATATCGTGGGAATTCGTGTTTATAAACCAACAACAAACGGTCGCCGTAATATGACTTCTTTGGATTTCGCTGAAATCACAACAAGCACTCCTGAAAAATCATTGCTTGTTGCATTGAAGAGCAAGGCTGGTCGTAACAACAACGGTCGTATCACAGTTCGTCACCAAGGTGGTGGACACAAACGTTTCTACCGCTTGGTTGACTTCAAACGTAACAAAGACAACGTTGAAGCAGTTGTTAAAACAATCGAGTACGATCCAAACCGTTCTGCAAACATCGCTCTTGTACACTACACTGACGGTGTGAAAGCATACATCATCGCTCCAAAAGGTCTTGAAGTAGGTCAACGTATCGTTTCAGGTCCAGAAGCAGATATCAAAGTCGGAAACGCTCTTCCACTTGCTAACATCCCAGTTGGTACTTTGATCCACAACATCGAGTTGAAACCAGGTCGTGGTGGTGAATTGGTACGTGCTGCTGGAGCATCTGCTCAAGTATTGGGTTCTGAAGGTAAATACGTTCTTGTTCGTCTTCAATCAGGTGAAGTTCGTATGATTCTTGGAACTTGTCGTGCTACAGTTGGTGTTGTCGGAAACGAACAACATGGACTTGTAAACCTTGGTAAAGCAGGACGTAGCCGTTGGAAAGGTATCCGCCCAACAGTTCGTGGTTCTGTAATGAACCCTAACGATCACCCACACGGTGGTGGTGAAGGTAAAGCACCAGTTGGTCGTAAAGCACCATCTACTCCATGGGGCAAACCTGCTCTTGGTCTTAAAACTCGTAACAAGAAAGCGAAATCTGACAAACTTATCGTTCGTCGTCGCAACGAGAAATAATATTAAACTAGTCGCTTAAGTAACTAGTAAATCCGCCAGCTCGGTAGCGCTCCATGTGAGCGCAAGCCGCTGTGGTACAACATTTAAAGGAGAAAATATAAAAATGGGACGCAGTCTTAAAAAAGGACCTTTCGTCGATGAGCATTTGATGAAAAAAGTTGAAGCTCAAGCTAACGACGAAAAGAAAAAAGTTATTAAAACTTGGTCACGTCGTTCAACGATCTTCCCAAGTTTCATTGGTTACACTATCGCAGTTTATGACGGACGTAAACACGTACCTGTTTACATCCAAGAAGACATGGTAGGTCACAAACTTGGTGAATTTGCACCAACTCGTACTTACAAAGGTCACGCTGCAGACGACAAGAAAACACGTAGAAAATAAGGAGAACATAAATGGCAGAAATTACTTCAGCTAAAGCAATGGCTCGTACAGTACGTGTTTCACCTCGTAAATCACGTCTTGTTCTTGATAACATCCGTGGTAAAAGCGTAGCCGATGCAATCGCAATCTTGACATTCACTCCAAACAAAGCTGCTGAAATCATCTTGAAAGTTTTGAACTCAGCTGTAGCTAACGCTGAAAACAACTTTGGTTTGGATAAAGCTAACTTGGTAGTATCTGAAGCATTCGCAAACGAAGGACCAACTATGAAACGTTTCCGTCCACGTGCGAAAGGTTCAGCTTCACCAATCAACAAACGTACAGCTCACATCACTGTAGCTGTTGCAGAAAAATAAGGAGGTAAAATCGTGGGTCAAAAAGTACATCCAATTGGTATGCGTGTCGGCATCATCCGTGATTGGGATGCCAAATGGTATGCTGAAAAAGAATACGCGGATTACCTTCATGAAGATCTTGCAATCCGTAAATTCGTTCAAAAAGAACTTGCTGACGCAGCAGTTTCAACTATCGAAATCGAACGCGCAGTAAACAAAGTTAACGTTTCACTTCACACTGCTAAACCAGGTATGGTTATCGGTAAAGGTGGTGCTAACGTTGATGCACTTCGTGCAAAACTTAACAAATTGACTGGAAAACAAGTACACATCAACATCATCGAAATCAAACAACCTGATTTGGATGCTCACCTTGTAGGTGAAGGAATTGCTCGTCAATTGGAGCAACGTGTTGCTTTCCGTCGTGCACAAAAACAAGCAATCCAACGTGCAATGCGTGCTGGAGCTAAAGGAATCAAAACTCAAGTATCAGGTCGTTTGAACGGTGCAGATATCGCCCGTGCTGAAGGATACTCTGAAGGAACTGTTCCACTTCACACACTTCGTGCAGATATCGATTACGCTTGGGAAGAAGCAGATACTACATACGGTAAACTTGGTGTTAAAGTATGGATCTACCGTGGTGAAGTTCTTCCAGCTCGCAAAAACACTAAAGGAGGTAAATAACCAATGTTAGTACCTAAACGTGTTAAACACCGTCGTGAATTCCGTGGAAAAATGCGCGGTGAAGCAAAAGGTGGAAAAGAAGTAGCATTCGGTGAATACGGTCTTCAAGCTACAACTAGCCACTGGATCACTAACCGCCAAATCGAAGCTGCTCGTATCGCCATGACTCGTTACATGAAACGTGGTGGTAAAGTTTGGATTAAAATCTTCCCACACAAATCATACACTGCTAAAGCTATCGGTGTGCGTATGGGATCTGGTAAAGGGGCACCTGAAGGTTGGGTAGCACCAGTCAAACGTGGTAAAGTGATGTTCGAAATCGCTGGTGTATCTGAAGAGATCGCTCGCGAAGCGCTTCGTCTTGCTAGCCACAAATTGCCAGTTAAATGTAAATTCGTAAAACGTGAAGCAGAATAAGGAGAAGGCATGAAACTTAATGAAGTAAAAGAATTTGTTAAAGAACTTCGTGGGCTTTCTCAAGAAGAACTCGCGAAGCGCGAAAACGAATTGAAAAAAGAATTGTTTGAACTTCGTTTCCAAGCTGCTACTGGTCAATTGGAACAAACAGCTCGCTTGAAAGAAGTTAAAAAACAAATCGCTCGTATCAAAACAGTTCAATCTGAAGCGAAATAATAGACTAGGGAAGGAGAAATTTCAATGGAACGCAATAATCGTAAAGTTCTTGTTGGACGTGTTGTATCTGACAAAATGGACAAGACAATCACAGTTGTAGTTGAAACAAAACGTAACCACCCAGTCTATGGTAAACGTATTAACTACTCTAAAAAATACAAAGCTCATGATGAAAACAATGTTGCCAAAGAAGGCGATATCGTACGTATCATGGAAACTCGCCCGCTTTCAGCTACAAAACGTTTCCGTCTTGTAGAAGTTGTTGAAGAAGCGGTCATCATCTAATCAAACCTGAAAGGAGAAAACTGAAATGATTCAAACAGAAACTCGTTTGAAAGTCGCAGACAACAGCGGTGCTCGCGAAATCTTGACTATCAAAGTTCTTGGTGGTTCAGGACGTAAATTTGCAAACATCGGTGATGTTATCGTGGCATCTGTAAAACAAGCTACTCCTGGTGGTGCGGTTAAAAAAGGTGACGTTGTTAAAGCAGTTATCGTTCGTACTAAATCAGGTGCTCGTCGTGCTGATGGTTCATACATCAAATTTGACGAAAACGCAGCAGTTATCATCCGTGAAGACAAAACTCCTCGCGGAACACGTATCTTTGGCCCAGTTGCACGTGAATTGCGTGAAGGTGGCTTCATGAAGATCGTGTCACTTGCTCCAGAAGTACTTTAATTTTTAGAAACAAACTAGTCCCCTGGATTTACCTCCAGGGTGCCCTTATGGGCGTAAGAAAAATCAAGGAGAAACCTAATGTTTGTAAAAAAAGGCGACAAAGTTCGCGTAATCGCTGGTAAAGATAAGGGAACAGAAGCTGTTGTCCTTACTGCCCTTCCAAAAGTAAACAAAGTTATCGTTGAAGGTGTTAACATCGTTAAGAAACACCAACGTCCAACTAACGAGCTTCCTCAAGGTGGTATCATCGAGAAAGAAGCAGCTATCCACGTATCAAACGTTCAAGTATTGGACAAAAATGGTGTAGCTGGTCGTGTTGGTTACAAATTTGTAGACGGTAAAAAAGTTCGCTACAACAAAAAATCAGGCGAAGTGCTTGATTAATCACGAAGGAAAGGAGAAGTATAATGGCAAATCGTTTAAAAGAAAAATATCTTAATGAAGTAGTTCCTGCTTTGACAGAACAATTCAACTACTCATCAGTGATGGCTGTGCCTAAAGTAGATAAGATCGTTTTGAACATGGGTGTTGGTGAAGCTGTATCAAACGCTAAAAGCCTTGAAAAAGCTGCTGAAGAATTGGCACTTATCTCAGGTCAAAAACCACTTATCACTAAAGCTAAAAAATCAATCGCCGGCTTCCGTCTTCGTGAAGGTGTTGCGATCGGTGCAAAAGTTACCCTTCGTGGTGAACGTATGTACGAATTCTTGGATAAATTGGTTTCAGTTTCACTTCCACGTGTACGTGACTTCCACGGTGTTCCAACAAAATCATTTGACGGACGCGGAAACTACACACTTGGTGTGAAAGAACAATTGATCTTCCCAGAAATCAACTTCGATGACGTTGACAAAACTCGTGGTCTTGACATCGTTATCGTAACAACTGCTAACACTGACGAAGAGTCACGTGCATTGCTTACAGGCCTTGGAATGCCTTTTGCAAAATAATATAGGAGGTAAATCTAATGGCTAAAAAATCAATGATTGCTAAGAACAAACGTCCAGCGAAGTTCTCTACTCAAGCTTATACTCGTTGTGAAAAATGTGGTCGTCCACATTCAGTTTACCGCAAATTTAAACTTTGCCGTGTTTGCTTCCGTGAATTAGCTTACAAAGGACAAATTCCTGGTGTAACAAAAGCATCTTGGTAATTCTAGCTTTCAATCCCATCGTGATTCGTCGTTATCTGCTTTTGCCTAACTCAAGTTATGCCTGCAAGCAGATGCCTAGACTCACTTAGGAATTGAAACCTAGAAACATATTCTGAGCCTAGCTCAATCATTAACTAGCAAGTGCAACTTGCAAACTACTAGTAAGAGGAGAAAAACAAAATGGTTATGACTGACCCAATCGCAGACTTCCTAACTCGCATTCGTAACGCTAACCAAGCTAAACACGAAGTACTTGAAGTACCTGCATCAAACATCAAAAAAGGGATTGCTGAAATCCTTAAACGCGAAGGTTTTGTAAAAAATGTTGAAATCATCGAAGATGACAAACAAGGCATCATCCGTGTATTCCTTAAATACGGACCAAACGGTGAAAAAGTTATCACTAACTTGAAACGTGTTTCTAAACCAGGACTTCGTGTCTACAAAAAACGTGAAGACCTTCCAAAAGTTCTTAACGGACTTGGAATTGCTATCCTTTCAACTTCTGAAGGTTTGCTTACTGATAAAGAAGCACGCCAAAAGAATGTTGGTGGAGAAGTTATCGCTTACGTTTGGTAAAATCAAGATACAAAGCTCGTAAAGAACAAAGCAAAATTAGAAAGTTGGAGAAGTTTGTTTACAAACAAGCCAACTTATCTATTTTGCACAGTTCTTAGAGCGTGTTCAGTTCAGCTCTTGAACTAAATAAGTATCTGAACCCCGTGAAAACTGGCCGTTCTGGCCTGACAATTTAACAGGAGAAAATAAACATGTCACGTATTGGTAATAAAGTTATCGTGTTGCCTGCTGGTGTTGAACTCACTAACAATGACAACGTTGTAACTGTAAAAGGACCTAAAGGAGAACTTACTCGTGAGTTCTCAAAAGATATTGAAATCCGTGTGGAAGGTACTGAAGTAACTCTTCACCGTCCAAACGATTCAAAAGAAATGAAAACTATCCACGGAACTACTCGTGCCCTTTTGAACAACATGGTTGTTGGTGTATCAGAAGGATTCAAGAAAGAACTTGAAATGCGCGGAGTTGGTTACCGTGCACAACTTCAAGGATCTAAACTTGTTTTGGCTGTTGGTAAATCTCATCCAGACGAAGTTGAAGCTCCGGAAGGAATTACTTTTGAACTTCCAAACCCAACAACAATCGTTGTTAGCGGAATTTCAAAAGAAGTAGTTGGTCAAACAGCTGCTTACGTACGTAGCCTTCGTTCACCAGAACCATATAAAGGTAAAGGTATCCGTTACGTTGGTGAATTCGTTCGCCGTAAAGAAGGTAAAACAGGTAAATAATGTTGAGTGGCTGATTCTCAACCACCAACCTATTTTCCAACTTTGTGCATAGCACACGATTTAAAACTAAAGAGGTGAAAACTGTGATTTCAAAACCAGATAAAAACAAACTCCGCCAAAAACGCCACCGTCGCGTTCGCGGAAAACTCTCTGGAACTGCTGATCGCCCACGTTTGAACGTATTCCGTTCTAATACAGGCATCTACGCTCAAGTGATTGATGACGTAGCGGGTGTAACGCTCGCAAGTGCTTCAACTCTTGACAAAGAAGTTTCAAAAGGAACTAAAACTGAACAAGCCGTTGCTGTCGGTAAACTCGTTGCAGAACGTGCAAACGCTAAAGGTATTTCAGAAGTGGTGTTCGACCGCGGTGGATATCTATATCACGGACGTGTGAAAGCTTTGGCTGATGCAGCTCGTGAAAACGGATTGAAATTCTAATAGGAGGACACTAGAAAATGGCATTTAAAGACAATGCAGTTGAATTAGAAGAACGCGTAGTTGCTGTCAACCGTGTTACAAAAGTTGTTAAAGGTGGACGTCGTCTTCGTTTCGCAGCTCTTGTTGTTGTTGGTGACCACAACGGTCGCGTAGGATTTGGTACTGGTAAAGCTCAAGAAGTTCCAGAAGCAATCCGTAAAGCAGTAGATGATGCTAAGAAAAACTTGATCGAAGTTCCTATGGTTGGAACAACAATTCCACACGAAGTTCTTTCAGAATTCGGTGGAGCTAAAGTATTGTTGAAACCTGCTGTAGAAGGTTCTGGAGTTGCCGCTGGTGGTGCAGTTCGTGCCGTTGTGGAATTGGCAGGTGTGGCAGATATTACATCTAAATCACTTGGTTCTAACACTCCAATCAACATTGTTCGTGCAACTGTTGAAGGTTTGAAACAATTGAAACGCGCTGAAGAAGTTGCTGCCCTTCGTGGTATTTCAGTTTCTGATTTGGCATAAGAAAGGGGATAAAATGGCTCAAATTAAAATTACTTTGACTAAGTCTCCAATCGGACGCATTCCATCACAACGTAAAACTGTTGTAGCACTTGGACTTGGCAAATTGAACAGCTCTGTTATTAAAGAAGATAACGCTGCTATCCGTGGTATGATCACTGCAGTATCTCACTTGGTAACAGTTGAAGAAGTAAACTAATGAATTTTTAGGGGATGTGCACTATACCATCCCCTAAAACTAGATATAGTCATCTATGATGACGTCGTATAGGCGAGTTGATTGGGGAGACAACCTTTTCTCCCTTATCGGCGCTAGCATTTTACAAAAGAGGAGAAAATAAAAATGAAACTTCATGAATTGAAACCTGCAGAAGGTTCTCGTAAAGTACGTAACCGCGTTGGTCGTGGTACTTCATCAGGTAACGGTAAAACATCTGGTCGTGGTCAAAAAGGTCAAAAAGCACGTAGCGGTGGCGGAGTTCGCCTTGGTTTTGAAGGTGGACAAACTCCATTGTTCCGTCGTCTTCCAAAACGTGGATTCACTAACATCAACGCTAAAGAATACGCAATTGTGAACCTTGACCAATTGAACGTCTTTGAAGATGGTGCTGAAGTTACTCCAGTTGTTCTTATCGAAGCAGGAATTGTTAAAGCTGAAAAATCAGGTATTAAAGTTCTTGGTAACGGTGAGTTGACTAAGAAATTGACTGTGAAAGCAGCTAAATTCTCTAAATCAGCTGAAGAAGCTATCACTGCTAAAGGTGGTTCAGTAGAAGTCATCTAAGAGAGGTGACCTATGTTTTTTAAATTATTAAGAGAAGCTCTTAAAGTCAAGCAGGTTCGATCAAAAATTCTATTTACAATTTTTATCGTTTTGGTCTTTCGTATCGGAACTAGTATTACAGTTCCTGGTGTGAATGCTAATAGCTTGAATGCTTTAAGTGGATTATCCTTCTTAAACATGTTGAGCTTGGTCTCAGGGAATGCCATGAAAAACTTCTCAGTTTTTGCTCTTGGTGTTAGTCCCTACATTACGGCCTCTATCGTTGTCCAGCTCTTGCAAATGGATATTTTACCCAAGTTTGTAGAGTGGGGTAAACAAGGGGAAGTAGGTCGAAGAAAATTAAATCAAGCTACTCGTTATATTGCTCTTGTTCTAGCCTTTGTGCAATCTATCGGGATTACAGCTGGTTTTAATACTTTGGCTGGAGCTCAATTGTTGAAAACAGCTCTTACTCCACAAGTCTTTATCATGATTGGTATCATCTTAACAGCTGGTAGTATGATTGTGACTTGGTTGGGAGAGCAAATTACAGATAAGGGATACGGAAATGGTGTTTCTATGATTATCTTTGCCGGGATTGTTGCCTCAATTCCAGAGATGATTCAGGGCATCTATGTGGACTACTTTGTGAATGTCCCAAGTAGCCGTATCAACTCATCTATCATTTTCGTAATCATTTTGATTATTACTGTATTGTTGATCATTTATTTTACAACTTATGTTCAACAAGCAGAATACAAAATTCCAATCCAATATACTAAGGTTGCACAAGGTGCTCCATCTAGCTCTTACCTTCCTTTGAAGGTAAACCCTGCTGGAGTTATCCCTGTTATCTTTGCAAGTTCGATTACTGCAGCGCCTGCGGCTATTCTTCAGTTTTTGAGCGCTACAGGTCATGATTGGGCTTGGGTAAGAACAGCACAAGAAATGCTGGCAACAACTTCACCAACTGGTATTGCTATGTATGCTTTATTGATTATTCTCTTTACATTCTTCTATACGTTTGTGCAGATTAATCCTGAAAAAGCGGCAGAGAACCTACAAAAGAGCGGTGCCTATATCCATGGAGTTCGTCCTGGTAAAGGTACAGAAGAATATATGTCTAAGCTTCTTCGTCGTCTTGCAACGGTTGGTTCCCTCTTCCTTGGTGTGATTTCCATTTTACCGATTGTAGCAAAAGATGTTTTCGGACTTTCAGAAGCAGTTGCTTTTGGAGGAACCAGTCTTTTGATCATTATCTCTACAGGTATTGAAGGAATCAAACAATTGGAAGGTTACCTATTGAAACGTAAGTATGTTGGTTTCATGGACAGAACAGAATAAAAGTATTTACAGAATCAGTAAATGCTGAGGGAGTGGAGGTTTAACTCTAACATTAGTGAGAGTTTGGTCTCCCCTCTTCTATTTTGTTTTTAAATAGGGGTGAAAAAACTTTTTGCTTCTATTTAAAAATAAAATAAGGAGATCTAATCATGAATCTTTTGATTATGGGCTTACCTGGTGCAGGTAAGGGAACTCAAGCAGCAAAAATCGTAGAACAATTCCATGTTGCACATATCTCAACAGGTGATATGTTCCGTGCTGCTATGGCAAATCAAACTGAAATGGGTGTTCTTGCCAAGTCATACATTGACAAGGGTGAATTGGTTCCTGACGAAGTTACAAATGGGATCGTAAAAGAACGTCTTTCACAAGATGATATTAAAGAAACAGGATTCTTGTTGGATGGTTACCCACGTACAATCGAACAAGCTCATGCCTTGGACAAAACATTGGCTGAACTTGGCATTGAACTAGAAGGTGTCATCAACATTGAAGTGAATCCTGACAGCCTCTTGGAACGTTTGAGTGGTCGTATCATCCACCGCGTAACTGGAGAAACTTTCCACAAGGTCTTTAACCCACCAGTTGACTATAAAGAAGAAGATTACTACCAACGTGAAGATGACAAACCTGAGACAGTGAAACGTCGTTTGGATGTGAATATTGCTCAAGGGGAACCAATCATTGCTCACTACCGTGCCAAAGGTTTGGTTCATGACATCGAAGGTAATCAAGATATCAATGATGTCTTCTCAGATATCGAAAAAGTATTGACAAATTTGAAATAAAGCGTTTTTCACACTTGCAAAAATCCGCTACAAATGTTATACTGAGATAGTCTGACTTATAATTGTTGTCTCTGTGTCTAGAGGCATCGAATCGAAATTTATGGAGGTGCTTTTGCGTGGCAAAAGACGATGTGATTGAAGTTGAAGGCAAAGTAGTTGATACAATGCCGAATGCAATGTTTACGGTTGAACTTGAAAATGGACATCAGATTTTAGCAACAGTTTCTGGTAAAATTCGTAAAAACTATATTCGTATTTTAGCGGGAGATCGTGTTACTGTCGAAATGAGTCCATATGACTTGACACGTGGACGTATCACTTACCGCTTTAAATAATCGAAAAACTTGGAGGGATAAGAAATGAAAGTAAGACCATCGGTCAAACCAATTTGCGAATACTGTAAAGTTATTCGTCGTAATGGTCGTGTTATGGTAATTTGCCCAGCAAATCCAAAACACAAACAACGTCAAGGATAAGATAGAAAGGAGAAAACATGGCTCGTATTGCTGGAGTTGACATTCCAAATGACAAACGCGTAGTAATCTCATTGACTTATGTTTATGGTATCGGACTTGCAACATCTAAGAAAATTTTGGCTGCTGCTGGAATCTCAGAAGATGTTCGTGTACGTGATCTTACATCAGATCAAGAAGATGCTATCCGTCGTGAAGTGGATGCAATCAAAGTTGAAGGTGACCTTCGTCGTGAAGTAAACTTGAACATCAAACGTTTGATGGAAATCGGTTCATACCGTGGTATCCGTCACCGTCGTGGACTTCCTGTCCGTGGACAAAACACTAAAAACAACGCTCGCACTCGTAAAGGTAAAGCTGTTGCGATTGCTGGTAAGAAAAAATAATATAGGAGGTAAAAGTCTTGGCTAAACCAACACGTAAACGTCGTGTGAAAAAGAATATCGAATCTGGTATTGCTCATATTCACGCTACATTTAATAACACTATTGTTATGATTACTGATGTGCATGGTAATGCAATTGCTTGGTCATCAGCTGGTGCTCTTGGTTTCAAAGGTTCTCGTAAATCTACACCATTCGCTGCTCAAATGGCTTCTGAAGCTGCTGCTAAATCTGCACAAGAACACGGTCTTAAATCAGTTGAAGTTACTGTAAAAGGTCCAGGTTCTGGTCGTGAGTCAGCTATTCGTGCGCTTGCTGCCGCTGGTCTTGAAGTAACAGCAATTCGTGATGTGACTCCAGTGCCACACAATGGTGCTCGTCCTCCAAAACGTCGCCGTGTATAATCATCGCATTACACTGCTTTTCGTTTAAGAGGGAGTAACTAAATGATCGAGTTTGAAAAACCAAATATAACAAAAATTGATGAAAATAAAGATTATGGCAAGTTTGTAATCGAACCACTTGAACGTGGCTACGGTACAACTCTTGGTAACTCTCTTCGTCGTGTACTTCTAGCTTCTCTACCAGGAGCAGCTGTGACATCTATCAATATTGATGGTGTGTTACA
Organism: Streptococcus mitis; assembly: GCF_003942865.1. Taxonomy (GTDB): domain Bacteria; phylum Bacillota; class Bacilli; order Lactobacillales; family Streptococcaceae; genus Streptococcus; species Streptococcus mitis_BI. Next base: position 103,401 of record NZ_RJNZ01000002.1, read on the forward strand.
TGAGTTTGACACAGTTCCAGGTGTTCGTGAAGACGTGATGCAAATCATTCTGAACATTAAAGGAATTGCAGTGAAATCGTACGTTGAAGACGAAAAAATCATCGAACTGGATGTTGAAGGTCCTGCTGAAGTAACAGCTGGTGACATTTTGACAGATAGCGATATTGAAATTGTAAATCCAGATCATTATCTCTTTACAATCGGTGAAGGTTCTTCGCTAAAAGCGACTATGACTGTTAACAGTGGTCGTGGATATGTACCTGCTGATGAAAATAAAAAAGATAATGCACCAGTTGGAACACTTGCTGTAGATTCTATTTATACACCAGTTACAAAAGTCAACTATCAAGTGGAACCTGCTCGTGTAGGTAGCAATGATGGATTTGACAAATTAACCCTTGAAATCTTGACAAATGGAACAATTATTCCAGAAGATGCTTTAGGGCTTTCAGCACGTATTTTGACAGAACATCTTGATTTGTTTACAAATCTTACTGAGATTGCTAAGTCAACTGAAGTGATGAAAGAAGCTGACACTGAATCTGACGATCGTATTTTGGATCGTACGATTGAGGAACTGGACTTGTCTGTGCGTTCATACAACTGTTTGAAACGTGCCGGTATCAATACTGTGCATGATTTGACAGAAAAATCTGAAGCAGAGATGATGAAAGTACGAAATCTTGGACGCAAGAGTTTGGAAGAAGTGAAACTCAAACTCATTGATTTGGGTCTTGGATTAAAAGATAAATAAAGGAGGAATACATGGCTTACCGTAAACTAGGACGCACTAGCTCACAACGTAAAGCAATGCTTCGCGATTTGACAACTGACCTTTTGATCAACGAATCAATCGTGACAACTGAAGCTCGTGCTAAAGAAATCCGTAAAACTGTTGAAAAAATGATTACTCTAGGTAAACGTGGTGATTTGCATGCACGTCGTCAAGCAGCTGCTTTCGTACGTAATGAAATCGCATCTGAAAACTATGATGAAGCAACTGATAAGTACACTTCTACTACAGCACTTCAAAAATTGTTCTCAGAAATCGCACCTCGTTATGCTGAACGTAACGGTGGATACACTCGTATCCTTAAAACTGAACCACGTCGTGGTGATGCAGCGCCAATGGCGATCATCGAATTAGTATAAAATCATCAATTTTGTTGAGTGTTATGATGATGGAGTCTTGTGCTCTTAGTCTAGCTCTGGTCTACCGCTAGGATCTTGGTCCTAGCGGGAACACTCATCATAAGTTGGGATAGTAGACGCTTGTTTACGAAATTGTTTTTTTCTTAAGAACAACTTCGTAAGCAGGCGTTTTTGAGTATTTTAGTTAGAATTATGCTATACTATTTGAAAAGAATCCTGTTTAATGTTCAGGTTTCCTATTAAAAGAAGAATTGGAGTTTGCTTATGAAAGCGATTATAACTGTTGTTGGTAAAGATAAATCTGGAATTGTTGCAGGTGTTTCTGGTAAAATTGCAGAATTGGGTTTGAATATTGACGATATCTCTCAAACTGTCTTGGATGAATATTTCACGATGATGGCTGTCGTCTCTAGTGATAAAAAGCAAGATTTTACCTATCTTCGTAATGAATTTGAAGCTTTTGGGCAAACTTTGAATGTGAAAATCAATATTCAGAGTGCAGCGATTTTCGAAGCTATGTATAATATCTAGGAGGTTATCATGGATATTAGACAAGTTACTGAAACCATTGCCATGATTGAGGAGCAAAACTTCGATATCAGAACTATTACCATGGGGATTTCTCTATTAGACTGTATCGATCCAGATATCAATCGTGCTGCGGAGAAAATTTATCAAAAGATTACGACCAAGGCGGCTAATTTAGTGGCTGTTGGCGATGAAATTGCAGCTGAGTTGGGAATTCCAATCGTTAATAAGCGTGTATCGGTGACTCCCATTTCTCTGATTGGGGCAGCGACAGATGCGACGGACTATGTGGTTCTGGCAAAAGCGCTTGATAGGGCTGCGAAAGAAATCGGTGTGGACTTTATTGGTGGTTTCTCTGCCTTGGTACAAAAGGGGTACCAAAAGGGAGATGAGATTCTCATCAATTCTATTCCTCGTGCTTTGGCTGAAACGGACAAGGTCTGCTCGTCAGTCAATATCGGCTCAACCAAGTCTGGTATCAATATGACGGCTGTGGCAGATATGGGACGAGTTATCAAGGAAACGGCAACTCTATCTGATATGGGAGCAGCCAAGTTGGTTGTATTCGCTAATGCTGTTGAGGACAATCCATTTATGGCGGGTGCCTTCCATGGTGTTGGGGAAGCAGATGTTATCATCAATGTCGGAGTTTCTGGTCCTGGTGTGGTGAAGCGTGCTCTGGAAAAAGTTCGTGGAGAGAGCTTTGACGTAGTAGCCGAAACAGTCAAGAAGACTGCATTTAAAATCACTCGTATTGGTCAATTGGTTGGTCAGATGGCCAGCGAGAGACTGGGAGTGGAGTTTGGTATTGTGGACTTGAGTTTGGCACCAACCCCTGCGGTTGGGGACTCTGTGGCACGCGTTCTTGAGGAGATGGGACTAGAAACAGTTGGAACGCACGGAACGACGGCTGCCTTGGCTCTCTTGAACGACCAAGTTAAGAAAGGCGGAGTGATGGCCTGTAACCAAGTCGGTGGTTTGTCCGGTGCCTTTATCCCTGTTTCTGAGGATGAGGGAATGATTGCTGCAGTGCAAAATGGCTCTCTTAATTTAGAAAAACTAGAAGCTATGACGGCTATCTGTTCCGTTGGTTTGGATATGATTGCCATCCCAGAGGATACACCAGCTGAAACTATTGCGGCTATGATTGCAGATGAAGCAGCTATAGGTGTTATCAATATGAAAACAACGGCTGTTCGTATCATTCCAAAAGGAAAAGAAGGCGATATGATTGAGTTTGGTGGTCTTCTTGGTACAGCTCCAGTAATGAAAATCAATGGAGCTTCGTCTGTCGATTTCATTTCTCGTGGAGGCCAAATCCCAGCACCAATTCATAGTTTTAAAAATTAAGAAAATAGGAGAAATTTTAAGTTCTATTTAAGGTTGGATGTGTATACTATAATCATTAAATAAAGACCTCCTAATATTATTTGAAACAGATAACACTGATTTAGTTTGAATTTGATTTTCATCTAATATCTTTATTTAATAGAACTCCTAAACTTTTTCATAATAATCTCCTGCAAAAGTCGCCTGTCTGGGTGGCTTTTGTTTTATCATCCATGATATAATAGAAGCAAACGGAGGACGGAAAATGGTAAAAGTACGATTGTATTTGGTACGTCATGGCAAGACTATGTTTAACACGATTGGTCGCGCGCAAGGTTGGAGCGATACTCCCTTAACAGCTGAAGGTGAGCGAGGGATTCAAGAATTAGGAATCGGTTTGAGAGAATCTGGTCTGCAGTTTGAGCGCGCTTATTCCAGTGATTCTGGGCGCACCATTCAGACAATGGGAATCATTCTTGAAGAACTTGGCTTGCAGGGGAAAATCCCTTATCGCATGGACAAGCGTATCAGAGAATGGTGTTTTGGTAGCTTTGACGGGGCCTACGATGGCGATCTTTTCATGGGCATTATTCCTCGTATCTTTAATGTGGACCACGTTCACCAATTGTCTTATGCTGAACTGGCTGAGGGTTTGGTAGAGGTCGATACAGCTGGTTGGGCTGAGGGCTGGGAAAAACTCAGTGGTCGAATCAAGGAAGGCTTTGAAGCGATTGCCAAGGAAATGGAAGAACAAGGTGGGGGCAATGCCCTTGTCGTTAGCCACGGAATGACCATTGGAACCATTGTTTATCTGATTAATGGTATGCATCCACATGGTCTCGATAATGGTAGCGTGACGATACTTGAATATGAGGACGGGCAGTTTAGCGTAGAAGTTGTCGGTGACAGTAGTTACCGAGAACTAGGACGTGAGAAGATGGAAGAGACAAATAGTTAATAGAAGTTAGCTCCAAATGGGGGCTAATTTTTTATACTGCTAAATAAGCTGGATTTGCGATTTGGTCTTTCTTGGCATATAAGTCCAAAAGAACATTTCTCGTCTTTCAAATTCCCTCAAAAATGGTATAATAGTAACATCACAAAATTGGAGAGAGACCATGAGTTTTTACAATCATAAAGAAATTGAGCCTAAGTGGCAGGGCTACTGGGCAGAACATCATACATTTAAGACAGGGACAGATGCATCAAAACCGAAGTTTTATGCTCTTGATATGTTTCCTTATCCATCTGGAGCGGGTCTGCACGTAGGACACCCAGAAGGCTATACAGCGACAGATATCCTCAGCCGTTACAAACGTGCGCAAGGCTACAATGTTCTTCACCCAATGGGTTGGGATGCTTTTGGTTTGCCTGCAGAGCAATATGCTATGGATACTGGTAATGACCCAGCAGAATTTACAGCTGAAAACATTGCCAACTTCAAACGCCAAATTAATGCACTTGGATTTTCTTACGACTGGGATCGTGAAGTCAACACAACAGATCCAAACTACTACAAGTGGACTCAGTGGATTTTCACCAAGCTTTATGAAAAGGGTTTGGCTTATGAAGCGGAAGTGCCAGTAAACTGGGTAGAAGAATTGGGAACTGCCATTGCCAACGAAGAAGTTCTTCCTGACGGAACTTCTGAGCGTGGAGGCTATCCAGTTGTTCGCAAACCAATGCGCCAATGGATGCTCAAAATCACGGCCTATGCAGAGCGCTTGCTCAATGACTTAGATGAACTAGATTGGCCAGAGTCTATCAAGGATATGCAACGCAACTGGATTGGGAAATCAACTGGTGCTAATGTAACCTTCAAAGTTAAGGGAACAGACAAGGAATTCACAGTCTTTACAACTCGTCCTGATACCCTTTTCGGTGCGACTTTCACTGTTTTGGCTCCTGAGCATGAACTAGTAGATGCCATCACAAGCACAGAGCAAGCAGAGGCTGTAGCAGACTACAAACACCAAGCCAGTCTGAAATCAGACTTGGCTCGTACTGACCTTGCTAAGGAAAAAACTGGTGTCTGGACTGGTGCTTATGCCATCAACCCTGTCAATGGCAAGGAAATTCCAATCTGGATTGCGGACTATGTTCTTGCTAGCTATGGTACAGGTGCGGTCATGGCTGTTCCTGCCCATGACCAACGTGACTGGGAATTTGCCAAACAATTTGACCTTCCAATTGTAGAAGTGCTTGAAGGTGGAAATGTAGCAGAAGCTGCCTACACAGAGGATGGTCTTCATGTCAATTCAGACTTCCTAGATGGATTGAACAAAGAAGATGCTATTGCCAAGATTGTGGCTTGGTTGGAAGAAAAAGGCTGTGGTCAAGAGAAGGTTACTTACCGTCTCCGCGACTGGCTCTTTAGCCGTCAACGTTACTGGGGTGAACCAATCCCAATCATTCATTGGGAAGATGGGACTTCAACAGCTGTCCCTGAAAGTGAATTGCCACTTGTCTTGCCTGTAACCAAGGATATCCGTCCTTCAGGTACAGGGGAAAGTCCACTAGCTAACTTGACAGACTGGCTTGAAGTGACTCGTGAAGATGGTGTCAAAGGTCGTCGTGAAACCAACACTATGCCGCAATGGGCAGGTTCAAGCTGGTACTACCTCCGCTATATTGACCCACACAATACTGAGAAATTGGCCGATGAGGACCTTCTCAAACAATGGTTGCCAGTAGATATCTACGTGGGTGGAGCAGAGCATGCCGTTCTTCACTTGCTTTATGCTCGTTTCTGGCACAAATTCCTCTATGACCTCGGTGTTGTTCCGACTAAGGAACCATTCCAAAAACTCTTTAACCAAGGGATGATTTTGGGAACAAGCTACCGTGACCATCGTGGGGCTCTTGTGGCAACTGACAAGGTTGAAAAACGTGATGGTTCCTTCTTCCATGTGGAAACAGGCGAAGAGTTGGAGCAAGCGCCAGCCAAGATGTCTAAATCCCTCAAGAACGTGGTTAACCCAGACGATGTGGTGGAACAATACGGTGCCGATACACTTCGTGTTTATGAAATGTTTATGGGACCACTTGATGCTTCGATTGCTTGGTCAGAAGAAGGTCTGGAAGGAAGCCGTAAATTCCTTGACCGTGTTTACCGTTTGATTACAAGTAAGGAAATTGCTGCGGAAAACAATGGCGCTCTTGACAAGGTCTACAACGAAACGGTTAAAGCTGTCACAGAGCAAATTGAGTCCCTCAAATTCAACACAGCCATTGCCCAACTTATGGTCTTTGTCAACGCGGCTAATAAGGAAGACAAGCTTTATGTAGACTATGCCAAAGGCTTTATCCAATTGATTGCACCATTTGCACCTCACTTGGCAGAAGAGCTCTGGCAAACAGTTGCAGCAACAGGAGAATCTATCTCTTACGTGGCTTGGCCAACATGGGATGAAAGCAAATTAGTCGAAGACGAAATCGAAATCGTCGTCCAAATCAAAGGTAAAGTTCGTGCCAAACTCATGGTTGCTAAAGATCTATCACGCGAAGAATTGCAAGAAATTGCTCTCGCTGATGAAAAAGTCAAAGCAGAAATTGACGGTAAGGAAATCGTGAAAGTAATTGCGGTACCGAATAAATTGGTTAATATCGTTGTAAAATAAGATAGGAATCCCTCAGAGTAGAATCTGGGGGATTTTTTATTTGACAGGAAGTTTCTGTTTTGTTAATATGATTAACAAAGGAAAGAGAGATTATGGATAAAAAAGAATTTATTGCATTTAATAATCGTTTCAATAGATTTATTTTAGCGTTTGACCAGTTAAAAAAAAATCAACATAAAAGTGGTGTTGACAAATCCATTACTTTGAATGAGGTACATTTGATTGTTGTGATTGGGGAAAATCAGCTCTTAAATCTAGTAAAATTATCTGAATTATTAGAAGTTTCAAGAAGTGCAATAACTCAAAGTGTTAGGAGATTGATTCAAAAAAATTTAGTTGTTTTTGATTTTGATCCGAATAATGGGAAAAATAAATATTTGAGATTATCTGAAAAGGGCATCGAAATTTTTAAAATCCATAAGGAGCAACAAGCATATATTGAAAAATCAATCTTTTCAGTTTTAAACAACTATAGCGAGGTGGAACTTAAAACAGTTGTGAAATTGATGGATGATATTGAAAAGGTGTGGGGAGAATTACCGTGGTAAAAGTCACGGTAAATTTCAAATATAATTGTTAAGCGGATTAACAAAAAGGAGAAGATATGACTGTAAACATAGAACTGATTTCACAAACAGATTTAGCGGATGAATCTTTTTATATTGCTATTAATGGTTTAGAACCAAGGGCAATGTATTGTGTAGAAATGTACCTGTCTGATTATTACTGTATAAATGCTCCCTTGCTTTTAGATCATGATGTTATATGGAAATCAACCGCAATTTTTTTATCTGATCAGGACGGTATGATTGATACCTCTCAGACAGCATCTATTTCGGGATCTTATAAAGGAGTTTCAGAAATGGGATTATTCTTTAATGCGAAACCGTTGAAGAATAGGAAAAGGAGATTACCGAGTTCTCTTGATAGAATTCCATTACGAGATTGTTTTGGTGTTGAAATTAAAATCAGGCTGGGAAAAGATGTAATCGCGGAGCAAAGTTTTGTAAGGCGTTATATGAATCTGGGAGTAAGATATCAAGATATCTATGACAAGCATTTTCAAGGTCGATTATTTTATGATGAAAAGTTAAGAAGGGCGCCAGCCGTGATTATTGTTAGCGGTAGTGAGGGAAGAATTGAAAAAGCTCAGAATATTGCCCAACTTTTATCTTCAAGAGGCTATATTTGTCTTGCAATAGCTTATTTTGGTTTAGAGGGATTACCCCAAAATTTAGAACGAATTCCAATAGAATGTCTGGAGGAGGCGAAAGATTTTCTATATCATCATCCTCAAGTTGATAATACAAAAATAGGAATATATGGTCGCTCTAAAGGAGCAGAGCTTGTTCTGGCTGGACAAAGTATTTTGGAAGATGTGCAATGTTTGGTACTCAATTCCCCCTCAAATGTAATATTTGAGGGAATAAAGGGAAAACTCAACTCTCATTCATCTTCTTGGACATATTTACAAAAGGAACTTCCTTATCAAAAATTTCAGTTAGGAAAGTATTTGTTAAACAAGTTTTTTGGAAAACATATTCCTGAAGATAGAAGGGCTCAGATTGATGTGAGTAAAATTGCCTCTCCTTTATTATTACTAGGAAGTGATGTTGACGAAATATGGAATGCATCATCCGCGATAGATGATATTATTTCACACTATAAAGGGGAATCCATTTTGTTTAAAAAATACCATGAAACAGGGCATATGTTGACGGTTGCTTATCAACCGAATCATCGTTATCGAAAAGATTGGCGCTTATTAATGAAAGAAAGTGTAGACTCTTGGTTTGCCACGATAAATTTTTTTGATACACATCTGAAAAATTTGTAGATAGTGCTGAACCGTACTATAATAGTCCCAACTAAGATAAAAATACAGTTTTAGTTGGTAGTTCAGTATACAAAAGTAAACACTAAAACAAGAGAAATTTGAACTCAAACAGTAAAAACGTAGAGAGAAGCACAAGGGGCATTAACTCCCTCGTTCCCATATTTGATTATTCCTCCATAAAGTGGATGGATGATTTTTATAAGAGGAGTTTGCATTATTGAATAGAAAACCAAGTGTTTCCTAAAATTTTCATTGAGATATGTTATACTATTTTCAATAAGTGAATAAGGAGAAGGTTATGCCAGTAAACGAATATGGTCAGATGATTGGTGAGTCAATGGAAGGTTATACGCCCGGTGCACTGCCTTCTATTGATTTCTTAGAAGGGCGTTATGCTCGAATAGAGGCTCTCTCGGTAGAAAAGCATGCGGAGGATTTGCTAGCTGTTTATGGTCCTGATACTCCTCGTGAGATGTGGACCTATCTCTTTCAGGAACCAGTAGCAGACATAGAGGAACTGGTCAGCCTTTTAAATCAGATGTTGGATCGTAAGGACCGTTTTTACTATGCAATCATAGACAAGGCAACTGGTAAGGCTTTGGGAACTTTTTCTCTCATGCGTATTGATCAGAATAACCGAGTAATAGAAGTGGGAGCTGTCACTTTTTCTCCAGAACTCAGGGGGACACGAATAGGAACAGAAGCTCAGTATCTTTTGGCTCGCTATGTCTTTGAAGAGCTTAACTATCGTCGCTATGAGTGGAAATGCGATGCTCTTAATCTGCCATCAAGACGAGCTGCGGAGCGTTTGGGATTTGTATACGAAGGAACCTTCCGTCAGGCGGTGGTTTATAAGGGGCGCACGAGGGATACGGATTGGTTGTCTATAATTGATAAGGATTGGCCCAAAGTCAAATCTCGTTTAGAAATATGGTTGCGTCCTGAAAATTTTGATAAAAATAAACGACAGTACAAGAGCTTGAGAGAACTCTAAGAGGTGATGACATGATAACTATTAGAAAGCAAGAAATCGTCAAGCTCGAGGATGTTTTGCATCTCTATCAGGCTGTCGGTTGGACAAATTATACAAATCAACTTCAGATGCTGGAGCAGGCCTTGTCTCATTCATTAGTAATTTATCTGGCACTTGATGGTGATGCTGTGGTGGGCTTGATTCGTTTGGTTGGAGATGGATTCTCATCAATACTGGTTCAGGATTTAATCGTTTTACCTATCTATCAGCGTCAAGGGATAGGCAGTGCTTTGATGAAAGAGGCTTTAGAGGATTACAAAGATGCCTATCAAGTCCAGCTGGTGACAGAACAGACAGAAAAAAACTTGGGGTTTTACCGTTCTCTGGGGTTTGAAACCTTATCTACTTATGATTGTGCAGGAATGATTTGGGTGGATCGAGAAAAATAACAAAAATTGTTTTTCTTAAGCAAAGTTTAAGGCTAGTCTAGTATTATATAACCATTAAATAAAGACCTCCTAACTTTATTTAATGAAAACCTAAAACTTTTTTCATCATAATCTCCTAATGAAGTCACCCAATCAGGTGGCTTTTTTGTGGGGTGAGGTGATGGTTATAGTGATTTTCTGCAAAATGGTAGAATCTGAGAAAAAGTTAAGCTAGTTTTAAGCTTTGTCTTGTATCATATAGTTATTAAATAAAGACCTCCTAACTTTATTTAATAAAATCCTAAACTTTTCTTTTTCATAATAATCTCCCTTAACTCCACCCAATCAGGTGGAGTTTTTTGGCTCTATTTCAGGCTTTTGGGGACTATTTTAAAAATAATTTTTCGATATTTTTCGATATTTTTCGGTATTTTTCGGATTTTTGACGGGGAATTGGCGGGGATCTTTTTAGCGAATATGATTAAGAAATAGGTCTGTTGTAGCTTCAGCTACTTCAACCTCACTTTGAATGTAAGTGACTGCTAAATGAAGGAATGGAACTATTGTAATGACGATTTTACTTGTCCAGTAGTGGCGTATTAAATGAGGAGTGACATGTAAGATTGTCTCTTCGTTTACTAAATCAAAATTTCTATGAAATTGATAGAATCCCTAACTTTCTCTTAATCTTGACCGTTTTGTTGTAAAGCGGTTAAAGCTTGAGAAGCTGAGGATGTAAAGTTTTGACAAATTTTGTGAACTGTGGGATAATGGAGAGGAATTAAGGATTAGTTCTATATCATGGACTAGAAAAGACCCCAAGCTAACTTCCACATTAAGCTTGGGGTCTTTTTGACACTATCTATCTTTGTTTAGCCATTTATCGACTAAGCGAAGAACGACACCGACCACAATTGGTTCGATGATAGTTTTAAGGATTAGTTCCATCATGGGCTATCTCACCTCCTTTCGCAGGCGGTGTAGAAGTGCCGTATAATATTATATCATAAAATACTATACTCTCTCAGTAGGATAGAGTGCTTTTGCATTTGGAAAGGAGGAAGTTATAGCTTATTTACTCCTTATCCCAGTAATTTTTTTAGCAGTAGGAGGAATTCTCATTCTTTTATGGAGACTCTTTCTTATTGCCAGTGGACTTTTCCTGATTGGTTTTGTCAGTTTTCTTATTTTCGTGGAGGGCTATGGAATATATTTGTTCTTTACAGAGACCGAACTTTATACGGAAGATTTAGCACAGAATGGATTATTTGGTTTTACGACTTTCTTTATCATCTTTAATCTTGCTTTGCTTGTCTTGGCAGGCTGGGCAGGGTATAAGTGGAAGATAAGATTAAAAAAATGGAGAAAACTCTAATGGTTCTTCTCCATTTTTTTATCTAATTGGTAATGTTGAAAATCGGAAGTGAAATGATACTTTCAAAGAATTCATTTTGGACACTAGCAAACGAAATAGAGCCCTGATGCAAATCAACAATTTGTTTTGAAATTTTTAGCCCAATTCCAGTCGTTCTAATTTTAGAAATATCAATGTTTTTAAAAGATAATTCATTAAGTTCAGCAATTTTTTCTGGTGAAGCTCCCTGTCCATTATCTTTGATTTCGACAATTACATTTGTATCTTTTTTGAATAAGTTGATTCTTATTGTGCAACCCTTTTCGTTATGTAAAACAGAGTTGTAGATGATATTATGGATAACTCTTGTGATTAAAAACTGCTCAATCATGATAGATTGATTAACAAGTGAATAATCGTAATCAAATTCAAATTCAAAATCATTCCAGATTTCTTGATTTAAAATATGGATGAGAATGTCTTTGAAGAAGGGGATAATTTTTGTTTCAGTCTGATTTAATTGAAGATGACCGGATGAAAGGCGAGCTACTATATTTAAGTCATTTAAAATATTTTGGATGTAATAGGATTCCGTCAATATTGGGCGAATATGTTTTTTAGACTGTGTATCTAGTTCAGAATCATTTAACAAGGACGCGTTAGAAATGATGACAGAAAGAGGTGTTTTGATATCGTGTGCAATTCCTGAAATCCATTGCTCTTTAAAGACTTCATTCTCTTTGAGTAGAGTATCGGTTTGATTAATTGCAGTTGTAAGATATTCTAGTTCGGATATAGAATTAATTGGATTTTTCAAACCATCTGGGAGGTTCTGAATAGCAGTTACAAGAGGCGCAATTTTACGATTGATATGCGTCACACCATAGTAGTAAAGAAAAGCGAAATAAAGGCAGTTGAAAAGCAATACTCCAAATGCTACTAGTGGAATTAGGCGAATACTATCTATATCTAAGTAATTATAACTATAACGAGCAATTTTATCTTTTGGAAAACCAACAACAATGATGTAGTCACCTTTTATCTGACTAAAAACAGGATAATCTGAAAGATAATAGCGAGAAAACTGTAAAATGTCCCCATAGTCAAATTGCGAAGGAACTTCTGTAGGTTTATACTGTTCGTACACTTGTTTTCCAGTCTGCTTATCCAATACCATTAGCCATAACTCTTGTTCTTTTAGACTAGAGATATCTTTTTTAGGTATGTGGACGTTATTTTTTGTGATGGTAATGTGTTCAGAAATTATTTTTACAGTCTCAGTAGCAGTTTGCTTTTCCCTAATGTAGAAAACAAAACTGGCAATTAGAATAATATTGGTAATAAAGATAATGATGGAAAAAAAGATAAATTTCTTTAGTGAATACCTTAAAATTTTGGTTTGGTTCATAATCATGATAACAATTTATATCCCAGCCCTTTAGCTGTCTTTAAATATTGAGGTTTTGAAGGATTTTCTTCTATTTTTTCCCGAATTTTCCGAATATGTACAGTCAAAGAGTTTTCATAACCAAAGCTATCCACTCCCCAAATCGTATCACAGAGAGATTCGGTTGAAACGATGTAATTTTTATTATCGTAAAGTTTTTTCAAAATCTTAATTTCAATTGGTGTAATAGAAATTTCTGCTCCATTCTTTTGTACTGTTGCATTCCGAAAACTCACCAAAGTCTGTCCAATCTGTATTGCTTCCTGTTCTGATTTATAGCTTCTCCTGAGAAGAGCCATAATACGATAGATAAGATTTTTTGGAATGAAGGGTTTTACGACATAATCATCACCACCAGCATTGAAACCAGCCACCTCATCTTCAGGATTATTTTTGGCAGTCAGAAAGAGGATAGGAGTATCGCCTTTTTTCCGGATATGTTTTGCTAATGAATAGCCATCACCATCGGGGAGCATAATGTCCAAAAGGAAAAGGTCGAACTGATCTGTTTCAATCATGTCCAAACTAGATTCTATATCATAGGCTGATGTTAGATTGGAAAATCCGTAGGCAGTGAGAATATCTCTTATGGAAGAGTTTAAAATTTTATCGTCATCAATGATAAGGATGTGCTTATTCAGGAGCTGTTGTTCGAAATTCATAATCTTACCTCGCTTATCTATATTATACCATTTAAAAGAGTGAAAAAAGCAAGATACTTTAATCTTAATGTAAAATTAAGGTTAGCTTAGTTTAAAATTAATCTAGCATGTCTATAATAAAGATATAACCTAGATAGAGATACTTCTCAAATAAATTTTAATCAGTGAGGTATTGCCAAATGGCTAAACAACAAATGAATCTCGTTGAGATTGAAGTAATGAATTCTCTTCAAGAATTAACTCTTGAAGAACTTGATAACGTTCTTGGTGCTGATAGTGGAATAATTCATTTTATTTAGACAAAAACAATGGTAATAGTGAGTCACCAATTAGATATTGTAAATTATGTTGATTCTATCATTTTTGTTGATAAGAGTAGTGGAGATATTATCAAAGATACTCATGATAATTTGATTTATAGAAATCAAAATTATAGAAAATTATTTGGTTTAAAGGAGGAAGTTCATAATGATTAGTAATGTTTTACAGATAAAAAACTTACAAAAGGGATTTGAGGACACTCAGGTAGTTAACCTTAGTTCCTTATCAGTTCAACAAGGTGAGATTTATGGTTTTCTAGGTCCAAATGGAGCTGGGAAAACAACCACCATGAAGATGATTTTGTCTTTGATTACTCGTACAGCTGGGGAGATTGAAGTGTTCGGTCAATCTATAGGTACGGACAAGCAGTATCTTAATCAGATTGGCTCTATGATTGAAGAACCGTCTTATTATCCTAATTTGACAGGCTATGAAAATCTCTTAGTCTTCCAAAAAATACTTGGATTTGATAAGAAAAATATTCAGGAAACCTTGAAAATTGTGGGGTTAGATCAACCTAAAAACAAGAAAAAATTGGTTAAAGATTATTCTCTGGGTATGAAACAGCGCTTGGCTTTAGCCTTTGCCTTAGTCAAGAAACCGCGTTTGTTGATACTGGATGAGCCAACAAACGGGCTAGACCCAGCAGGGATTCATGAAATTCGGGAACTGATTATCAAGTTGGCAAAAGAACAGGGCATTACTGTCTTCATCTCTACCCATATCCTTTCTGAAGTAGAGCATATAGCTGACCGTGTGGGGATTATCAATCATGGTCAACTGGTTTACGAGGGAGAAATTCGTAAAATTCAGTCCAATAAATGGCTGGAAGTGCGTGGGGATTTTAGAGGTCGACGTGAAGCCATTAACCAAGTGTTATTTGGTTATCCGTGCAAGATGTTGGAGATACAAGAGGATAAACTCAAGCTGACTAACCTTGCCGATCAGCAGATTTCTAGTTTGTTACGAGATTTAATAGTCGAGAAAGTTCCAATTTACGAAGTGAAGCAAGAACAAGAAACCTTGGAATCTATCTTCCTCAACTTAACCAAGGAGTGAGTCTTATGTTGAATAATTTGTCTATTGAATTGCTCAAGGCAAAACGAACCAAATCCTTCCTCATTAGCATACTAGTTATGGGAGTCGGATTTGCTTGGGCAATTGCAGCCGCTACACGCTACCTAAGTAATCCAGACATGCACCAGATTAGCCTAATTTTCTATATGATAAAAGAAGTAAATGGCTTGATTCTCCCTATTGTGATTTCTCTCTTTGTATCGCGGATTGTCAAGAACGAGAAGGAGGGCAACACTTTCAAACTGCTTTTGGCAAATGGTGAAAATGTACGGCATATCTTTCTGAGTAAGCTTGGCCTGACCATGTTCATTTTGACCTTCCTCGCTTTTTTGGAGGGAGTAGTGGCCCAGTTAATTGCAATCTTATCAGGTCTAGAAATGCCTGTTAGCCTAATCCTCTGGCAAATCGTCATTTTCTTGCTAGCCTCTTTTGTCTTAACCTGTCTGTTTTTGACTTTGCAGTTTTTACTGAAGAAGCAGGCATTGATACTGGCATTAGGGATTTTCGGAGGATTTCTTGGTGTTGGATTTGGTCATGCACCAGCTTTTCTACAGCTAATTTTCCCTTTTGGTGGTATAGGATATATGTCTCTGGTGGATTACCAGCAAGTTGCTAGTCGAGTGAGTTATGTTTTGGCGACAAACCTAGGATTTAAACTCTTTACATATTTGCCAATAGCCCTAATCTATCTCTTCTTATCTCTCTATCTGGTTGAAAAGAAAGGAGGCAAGCTATGATGTCTTATCTATCAGTAGAATGGCGGAAAACCAAAAAATTTTCCATGTTGATGATTGGTATTTGCTTCTTAGCTTTTTGTAGCCTGATTGGTCTTGGGATTTACTTTGGTTCAGCTTATTCTATGGTTGCAGAAATTGAAAAAGTGCCTGTTTTATGGGGACAATTGACTTTCTATTATAGCCAGCTTTTCTTTCCGATTTTGGTTAGCCTTTATGTAGCCATGATGTTAGGAAAAGAGTTTGACAGAAAAAATATTGAATTTCTCAGAGCTAATAATGTCAGTCTTGGGAAATTATTGTTGGCAAAAGAAATAGTAATTATCTTGTTTATTGCTGTTTTACAGTTGTTATTGTTTGGTATTTTTTATGTCAGTGCTCACCTAGCTCATTTAGAAATTTCTAATTTGTTCACCTACCTCAAGTGGGATTTATTGGGGATTTTTGGAACAATTAGTATGATGGCAGTACAGTTTTTTGTGACAGCTAAAACTTGTGTTTTCAGTAAATCTGTGGGAATTGGTGCTATTGGTACTTTCGTAGGATTTATGATGATTTTTGTATCAGATAAATTATCTTTAATCTATCCCTACTCTCAAGCTATGGTGGCAATGCGGTCACGGAATTTGATAGACTTTAATTTAGTGGAAATAGTGCTGTTTATAATTGTAAATATTCTTCTGTGGGGGATTTTTCATACATTGAGTAATAAAGAATTGCATAAGTAATGCGAAGACTCTTCGGAGTCTTTTTCTTGTGATAAAAGCTCCAAGCTTTATCTGTTATTCTTGACCTAGTTTTTATAGAAAGAAGGTCTAATTATCAATTAGAAGAAGCCTTAGTACAGGGATTTCAAACACCTGAAGAATACCAAGCCTACAAGGAGCTAAAGGGATATTATGAGGAAGTGACAGGGGACTACAGTTTTTCTAAACGAGAACTCACTAGTCAACTGGAAATCGCTCTTCAGAATCATCGATATGTGGACTTTGAAGAACATGAGAAAGAGGAGTATTTGGACTTAGTTCAAAAATTAGAAGAGTTTGATTATTCTCTTGCCACCCATTATCGTCAATTGATTGACTAGAAAGGAGAAAGTCATGAAAGATTTACTCCTTATCCCAGTAATTTTTTTTAGCAGTAGGAGGAATTATCATTCTTTTATGGAGACTCTTTCTTATTGCCAGTGGACTTTTCCTTATTGGTTTTGTCAGTTTTCTTATTTTCGTAGAGGGCTATGGAATATATTTGTTCTTTACAGAGACCAAACTTTACACGGCAGATTTGGCATAAAATGGATTATTTGGTTTTACGACATTCTTTATTATCTTTAATTTAGTTTTACTTGTATTAGTAAGTTTGGCGGGATACAAATGGAAGAGGGGATATTAACAAAAGTGGAGAAAACTATATTAGTTCCTCTCCACTTTTACGTTTCTAGCTAATTGGTAATTATAACTTATTACGATTGAAGTCATCTATCCTTATCTTTCAAAAAATGATCAATCTTAGCCATCATGAGCTTGTGCTCGTATATTTTACAGATATCACGAGCTTGTAAATAATAGTCAAGAATTTCATCGTGCTTTAAAAAATCTTTTCCGGCATTTGCAACGATAGTTAAAAGAGGCGCCAGCTGATAACTGGTCTCTTTTTGTTTACAAAAGTCAATGGTTTCTAAGGCTTCTTGGACGGCTTCTAATTCCTTCCCTTTAGAGTGTAAATAATAGGCGAAATTATGTTTAACTCGAATATAACCAAATAAATACTCTTGGTGGTTTAAATCTTTTTCCTGATACAAACTGATAAGAAGTGAGTTATTTTCTTCGTATT
Organism: Streptococcus mitis; assembly: GCF_003942865.1. Lineage (GTDB taxonomy): Bacteria > Bacillota > Bacilli > Lactobacillales > Streptococcaceae > Streptococcus > Streptococcus mitis_BI. Next base: position 120,696 of record NZ_RJNZ01000002.1, read on the forward strand.
CTGCATCACGCCCTACAGAAAAATAAAAATTAGATAAAGTATTGAGGAGTTTAAGATACACAGATGAGCTGACCGAAAGCTTTGGCAAAGCGTTTTCTAGACTGGCGATAGCTTCATCTTTGGAACTATGTAAGTAGAAAAGGATAATCGCTTGAATCCATAGAAGATAAAATTCATCCTCAGTAGACAGATACTGATACTTTTCTTTTTCTAAGTTTAAGAGGTATTCTAAATCCTCGTAATTACGATCTTCAAGTAATTTTTCTGCTAATTTCTTAAACGGTGCTATATTGGAAGTCATTTCAATCTGTTCATCGAAAAAATAATCTAAGGGAACTTGAAGCCGATTTGCAAGTTTATAGAGTAAATCAGCAGCAGGCATATAGTTACCACGTTCTATTTTGCTGATTTGGCTTTGCTCACAAATTCCTTCGGAAAGTGTTTTTTGTGAGAATCCTTTTTCTTTTCTCTTGGCTTTTAGTTTATCAGATAATATGCTCATCTTTAAACCTTCTTTAAATAAATTTACGATTAATTATATACTTTTAATCTCTATTTTTCAACTTTCTAAAACAAAAATAGTCATAAAGAAATAAAATAAAAAAAAGATGACGAAAAGAATAATTTTTGTTGACAAAGAATATTTAAAGTAGTACACTTACAAGTGTAAAGATAAGAAAAAGGTGGTTAATATGAGTATTTTAGTAAAGCTTCGTAAAATCATTTTGATATGTCCTTTTTAGGATTGTTTGGAAGCGGTTTCTTTTTTAGAGGAACCTGTAAATCAATCACAATATATCTGGGACTCGAAAATTATACAACAAGCTGCAACAACTAGTTGAGTTGATCTGTACTGGCGGATTGATTTGTTAAACTTTTTGTGGAGTAACATTTATACAATGGATCGTGTCACAGATTGAAGAGCTTAAAGGGGGCTTGTAAGTTTGATATACTCTATTATATATCTTAATGTGGGTGTATGAATGTTCGGAGGAGAATTAAAATGAGAAATCCAGTAATACAGACATTTAATTTATCAAAATCCTATGATGGGAAAATTGTCTTAGATAGGATAGATTTTACATTAAGACAGGGAGAAATCTATGGCTTACTAGGAAGAAATGGTGCTGGAAAGACAACATTTATCAAGGCTATTTTAGGCTTGACAGCGATGGATAGTGGTGAAGTGAATATTCTATCTGAAAAACTGTTGGGGGAATTTTCTAAAGACTTGCTATCTCAAATCGGTGTGGTATTGGATAGTGCTTCTTTTTATCCTAATTTAACGGGACCTGAAAATCTCTCTATTTTTGCAAGATTGAGAGGAATTTCTCTAAAACAGGTAGAGCAAGCTTTACAAGTAGTAGGATTAGATGGGGAAAATAAAAAACAATTCAAGCAGTATTCTCTGGGGATGAAGCAAAGGTTAGCAATTGCTAACGCTATTATGCACCAGCCGAAAATTCTGATATTAGATGAACCAACAAATGGTTTGGATCCTATTGGTATCCTTGAAATGCGCCGTTATCTAAAGGAACTCAGTACCAATCATGGCATTTCGATTTTAATATCCAGCCACATTATTTCAGAACTTGAAAAGCTTGTAGATAGAGTTGGGATACTGCATGATTCCCACCTTATGGCTGAAAAGACTATGAAGGAATTAATAGATGGTGCAGATAAAAGGAAAATCCACCTAATTGTTTCGGATGCTCCTCAAGCTAAGGAAGTGCTTTGCAGGATAAATCTGCAAGAACAGATTAGTATTCTTTCGGATATAGAACTTGAACTTCAGGGAGAATCACCTACTTTTGACATTGCAGTCGTATCTAACTCCTTAAAAGACAACGGAATAGTTTTAAAAGAATATTCTTATAAAAACAATGAAAGTTTAGAGGATTACTTTAAGCGAGTAACAGGAGGTGAGGGAATTGCTTGATTTAGTGAAGATTGAATTTCTCAAACAAAGGCATCAAAAACTGAATTTTATCGTATATGGTGTTGTTTCCCTCTACCTAGCTCTCATCTGTTATTATGTAAATGATGCGAGAGGCTTGTTTGACTTCTTTCCCTTTGTCTATAAATTTTCTTTGTCTTATTTAAACTTTTTGATTCTCCCTTTGTATTGTGTTTCCTATACAATACAGGCATTTGGTGTAGAATATCGCTATCGCATCATGAACAACTTGAAACTCGCTTCAGCAAATCTAATGAAGACATTCTGGGCTAAGATTTTGTATATAGAAATCAACGCTCTGTGTATCATGTTATTCACCTATATTTCGGTTTCCTTATTCGCACTACTATCCCGCTTTTCTTCGACAGTCAGTTTGTCTTTATTATTAAGATTTTTCTATCTTTGTATGAGTAGTGGTATCTTAATTCCCATGGGAGTATTTCCTTTAGTTGCTTTGGTCATGATAAAAGTCAGAGGCAAGGAGATAGTTGGGAATTTGGTCGGTGTCATGTATGTTTTAGTGTCATTTTTTTTAGCAAGGACGAGTCCAAATATCAGTCCAGTAACAAGTGCTAACAGTTTAATCTGGGAAGGAAATAGAGAAGGAGTGGTGCTTCAACAGCCAGCTATCTTATCGATTGTTATACTAGGTTTATCTTTACTTGTTTTGTCTTTCTTGTCCATTAAATCTTGGTTAAGAAAGGTGGATGAATAAATGTTGATGCTAGAATTGACTAAACTAAGAAGGCGAAAGATACTGTATATGATTCCCTTTGTAGCCATCCTGCTCTTTTTGTTAGAGTTTATGATTGGTCATCAGATTTATCAAGGGCATTCGTACGGTAGTGTGAATGGCTGGTATGTAGAAAATGGTTTCTTCTTTTTGAACTACTATTTTCTCCTCCCTTTTGCGAGTATGATTTTAGTGGATTTGATAAGAATAGAACAAGTGTCTAAAACGATTTCAAATCTCAGACTGATTCCTGTCGATTTGAAACAATTACTCCAAGCGAAGTTTATGCTTGCTTTGTTGATTAATCTACTAGTCAGTGAATTCACTTTTTTGGCTATGCTGGTCCTAGAGTTAATGGATGGTGATTTTGCTTTCTCTAGTCTTGCAATGTTATCTTGGGGACTTGTTTATGGAGCAATTGCTTTTGCTTATACACTGTCTGCTGGTATTATTGTCCTCTTCTTAGGAAAATATCGGAAGGAACTTATCCTTGCCCTACCACTTGCCTTTTTATTGTCATTTGCAGGTTTGTTTGCTTTAACAACGGTTGTTGGGCGGTATTATCTGGCAAATTTACTACTAATCATTATGGAGGAATTCACGGTTTTAACAGTTTCTGTATATGCAATTTGGTTGGTTACCTTGGTGGCATGTCTCCTTTATTTGTTGGCAGATAAACGCATGATGAACATTATTTTTGCTTATAAATGACAAGCTGAGTAGATGAGGATATAAACCTTTGACAAAATTTGTGAACTATGGGATAATAAAAAGAAATTGAGTACTAGTTCTATATCATAGGCTAGAAAAGACCCCAAGCTCACGACCAAATAAGCTTGGGGTCTTTTTGACACTATTTGTCCTTGTTTAGCCATTTATCGACTAATCGAAGAACGACACCGACCACAATTGGTCCGATGATAGTTTTGAGTACTAATTCCATCATGGGCTATCTCACCTCCTTTCGTAGGCGGTGTAGCAGTGCCGTAGAATGTTATACCACATAGGTGCTAAACTCTGGAGTCACCCAATCGGGTGGCTTTTTTGTTTGTGGCTTGGATTTTTGATATAATAGAGCCATGAGTAGAATTTTAGATAATGAGATAATGGGGGATGAGGAGTTAGTAGAACGCACACTCCGTCCTCAGTACTTACGTGAATATATTGGGCAGGACAAGGTCAAGGACCAGCTCCAGATCTTTATCGAAGCTGCCAAAATGCGGGATGAGGCGCTGGATCATGTGCTCTTATTTGGCCCTCCAGGCTTGGGAAAAACGACCATGGCTTTTGTAATTGCTAACGAACTGGGAGTAAATCTCAAGCAGACTTCGGGTCCAGTCATTGAAAAAGCCGGTGATCTGGTAGCAATTTTGAATGACTTAGAGCCTGGGGATGTCCTTTTTATTGATGAGATTCATCGCTTGCCCATATCTGTGGAAGAGGTGCTTTATAGTGCTATGGAGGACTTTTACATTGATATCATGATTGGGGCTGGTGAAGGCAGTCGCAGTGTTCATTTGGAGTTGCCACCTTTTACCTTGATTGGTGCGACGACTCGGGCAGGTATGCTTTCTAATCCTCTGAGAGCACGTTTTGGAATTACAGGTCATATGGAGTATTATGCTCATGCTGACTTGACAGAAATTGTCGAGCGGACGGCAGATATTTTTGAGATGGAAATCACTCATGAGGCAGCGTCTGAGTTGGCTTTGCGCAGTCGTGGGACTCCTCGTATTGCCAATCGTCTCCTCAAGCGCGTGCGCGATTTTGCCCAGATAATGGGGAATGGGGTGATCGATGATCTTATTACTGATAAGGCTTTGACTATGCTGGATGTTGACCATGAAGGTCTGGACTATGTGGACCAGAAAATCCTTCGCACCATGATTGAGATGTACGGTGGTGGTCCTGTTGGTCTAGGAACTCTTTCTGTTAACATAGCAGAAGAGCGTGAGACAGTTGAAGACATGTATGAGCCCTACTTGATTCAAAAAGGTTTTATCATGCGGACACGTTCTGGACGGGTGGCGACTGCTAAGGCATATGAGCATTTAGGGTATGAATATATTGAAAAATAAGACTGAAATTTTAGACTCTTTCAGAGAAAATCCGGATATGATGGCTATTTTGACTATCATCCGAAACCTTGGTCTGAAAGATTCTTGGTTGGCAGCAGGTTCTGTCAGAAATTTTATCTGGAATCTCTTGTCAGACAGACCAGCATTTGATCTTGAAACAGATGTAGATGTGATTTTCTTTGATCCGGATATTTCTTATGAGGAAACCTTGTTCCTAGAGAAAAAGTTGAGAGCGGATTTTCCTCAGTATCAGTGGGAATTGAAAAATCAGGTCTATATGCACCAGCACAGCCCTCATACTGCTCCCTATAGCAGCTCTTGTGATGCTATGAGTAAGTATCCAGAACGATGTACGGCTGTTGGACTGCGCTTGAATGAAGAATCCGTTTTGGAACTCTTTACTCCATACGGTTTGGAGGATATTTTGAATTTTCAAGTTCGTCCAACTCCTCATTTTTTCGAGAATGAAGACCGAATGGTTCTCTATCAAACACGATTATCCAAGAAAAATTGGCAGGAGAAATGGAAAAATTTGATTTTTAAAAATACTTAAGGAAACTTTAAGCTAGGAAGTGTATACTAAGTTCATAAGTTAAGAAGACCTTAACTTAAACTCCTAAAACTTTTTCATAATAATCTCCCTATAAAAAATAGAGTCGCCCAATCAGGCGGCTTATTTTTTTGAAAAATGGGCTTTGTGCCTGAGAATAATACTCAATGAAAATCAAAGAGCAAACTAGGAAGCTAGCCGCAGGCTGTACTTGAGTACGGCAAGGTGAATCTGACGTGGTTTGAATTTGATTTTCGAAGAGTATAAATAGCTTAGTGATAGAAGAAAATAGGGAAATATGGTATAATGAAACGATAGATTTTTGGATAGGAATAAGATCATGTTTGGATTTTTTAAGAAAGATAAGGCTGTGGAAGTAGAGGTTCCGACACAGGTTCCTGCTCATATCGGCATCATCATGGATGGCAATGGCCGTTGGGCTAAAAAACGTATGCAACCGCGAGTTTTTGGACACAAGGCGGGCATGGAAGCATTGCAAACTGTGACCAAGGCAGCCAACAAACTAGGCGTTAAGGTTATTACGGTCTATGCTTTTTCTACAGAAAACTGGACCCGTCCAGATCAGGAAGTCAAGTTTATCATGAACTTGCCAGTAGAGTTTTATGATAATTATGTCCCGGAACTGCATGCGAATAATGTTAAGATTCAAATGATTGGGGAGACAGACCGCCTGCCTAAGCAAACTTTTGAAGCTCTGACCAAGGCTGAGGAATTAACTAAGAACAACACAGGATTAATTCTTAATTTTGCCCTCAACTATGGTGGACGTGCTGAGATTACACAGGCTCTTAAGTTGATTTCTCAGGATGTTTTAGATGCCAAAATCAACCCAGGTGACATCACAGAGGAATTGATTGGTAATTATCTTTTTACCCAGCATTTACCTAAGGACTTACGAGATCCAGACTTGATTATCCGTACTAGTGGAGAATTGCGTTTGAGCAATTTCCTTCCATGGCAGGGAGCCTACAGTGAGCTCTATTTTACGGATACCTTGTGGCCTGATTTTGACGAGGCGGCCTTGCAGGAAGCCATTCTTGCCTACAATCGTCGTCATCGTCGATTTGGAGGAGTTTAGGAGGAAATATGACACAGGATTTACAGAAAAGAACCTTGTTTGCAGGGATTGCCCTGGCTATTTTCCTACCAATTTTAATGATTGGTGGACTCTTGCTTCAGATAGCAATTGGAATCATAGCCATGCTAGCCATGCATGAACTTTTGAAGATGAGAGGTCTAGAGACCATGACGATGGAGGGCCTCTTAACCCTCTTTGCAACCTTTGCTTTGACCATTCCCTTGGAGAATTACCTGACTTTTTTGCCAGTTGATGGGAATGTGGTTGCCTACAGTGTTTTGATTTCAATTATGTTAGGAACAACTGTTTTTAGCAAGTCTTATACGATTGAGGACGCTGTTTTCCCTCTTGCTATGAGTTTCTATGTAGGCTTTGGATTTAATGCTTTACTAGATGCTCGCGTTGCAGGTTTAGATAAGGCTCTATTGGCCTTGTGTATCGTCTGGGCTACCGACAGTGGTGCCTATCTTGCTGGGATGAACTTTGGGAAACGGAAACTGGCTCCGACAGTTTCTCCAAATAAAACCTTTGAGGGTGCCTTGGGTGGTATTTTAGGTGCTATTTTAGTAACCATCATCTTTATGATGTTTGACAGTACAGTTGCTCTTCCGTATGGAATTTACAAGATGTCAGTCTTTGCTATTTTCTTTAGCATTGCTGGACAATTTGGTGATTTACTAGAAAGTTCGATCAAGCGTCACTTTGGTGTCAAGGATTCTGGGAAATTTATTCCTGGACATGGTGGTGTTTTGGATCGTTTCGATAGTATGTTGCTTGTATTTCCAATTATGCACTTGTTTGGACTCTTTTAATCAAAAGACGGAGGAAATACTATGCTCGGAATTTTAACCTTTATTCTGGTTTTTGGGATTATTGTAGTGGTGCACGAGTTCGGACATTTCTACTTTGCCAAGAAATCAGGGATTCTAGTGCGTGAATTTGCCATCGGTATGGGACCCAAGATCTTTGCTCATATTGGCAAGGATGGAACGGCCTATACCATTCGAATCTTGCCTCTGGGAGGCTACGTTCGCATGGCCGGTTGGGGTGATGATACAACTGAAATCAAGACAGGAACTCCTGTCAGTTTGACGCTTACTGATGATGGTAAGGTTAAACGCATCAATCTCTCAGGTAAAAAATTGGATCAAACAGCTCTTCCTATGCAGGTGACCCAATTTGACTTTGAAGACAAGCTCTTTATCAAAGGACTGGTTCTGGAAGAAGAAAAAACATTTGCAGTGGATCACGATGCAACGGTTGTGGAAACAGACGGTACTGAGGTTCGGATTGCACCTTTAGATGTTCAATATCAAAATGCGACTATCTGGGGGAAACTCATTACTAATTTTGCAGGTCCTATGAACAACTTTATCTTAGGGGTTGTTGTTTTCTGGATTTTAATCTTCATGCAGGGTGGTGTCAGAGATGTCGATACCAACCAGTTCCATATTATGCCCCAAGGGGCCTTGGCTAAGGTGGGAGTACCAGAAACGGCACAAATTACCAAAATTGGCTCACATGAGGTTAGCAACTGGGAAAGTTTGATTCAGGCTGTGGAATCAGAAACCAAAGATAAGACGGCCCCGACCTTGGATGTGACTATTTCTGAAAATGGTAGTGACAAACAAGTCACTGTTAGTCCGGAAGAAAGTCAAGGCCGTTACCTTCTAGGTGTTCAACCGGGGATTAAGTCAGATTTTGTATCTATGTTTGTAGGTGGTTTTACAACTGCTGCTGACTCGGCCCTCCGAATTCTCTCAGAACTGAAAAATCTGATTTTCCAACCGGATTTGAACAAGCTAGGTGGACCTGTTGCCATCTTTAAGGCAAGTAGTGATGCTGCTAAAAATGGAATTGAGAATGTCTTGTACTTCTTGGCAATAATTTCCATCAATATTGGGATTTTTAATCTTATTCCGATTCCAGCCCTGGATGGTGGTAAGATTGTGCTCAATATCCTAGAAGCCATTCGCCGCAAACCATTGAAACAAGAAATTGAAACCTATGTCACCTTGGCCGGAGTGGTCATCATGGTTGTCTTGATGATTGCTGTGACCTGGAATGACATCATGCGACTCTTTTTTAGATAATCGAGGAATATTATGAAACAAAGTAAAATGCCTATCCCAACGCTTCGCGAAATGCCAAGCGATGCTCAAGTTATCAGCCACGCTCTTATGTTGCGAGCTGGTTATGTTCGCCAAGTTTCAGCAGGCGTTTATTCTTACCTACCACTTGCTAACCGTGTGATTGAAAAAGCTAAAAACATCATGCGCCAAGAATTCGACAAGATTGGTGCCGTTGAGATGTTGGCTCCTGCCCTTCTTAGTGCAGAATTGTGGCGCGAATCAGGTCGTTATGAAACTTATGGTGAAGACCTTTACAAACTAAAAAACCGTGAAAAATCAGACTTTATCCTAGGTCCAACTCACGAAGAAACCTTTACAGCTATTGTCCGTGATTCTGTTAAGTCTTACAAGCAATTGCCGCTTAACCTTTATCAAATCCAGCCTAAGTATCGTGATGAAAAACGCCCACGTAATGGACTACTCCGTACACGTGAGTTTATCATGAAAGATGCTTACAGTTTCCACGCTAACTATGATAGCTTGGACAGTGTTTACGATGAGTACAAGGCTGCTTATGAGCGTATTTTCACTCGTAGTGGTTTAGATTTCAAGGCTATCATCGGTGACGGTGGAGCCATGGGTGGTAAGGACAGCCAAGAATTTATGGCTATTACACCTGCTCGTACAGACCTTGACCGATGGGTTGTTTTGGACAAGTCAGTTACCTCATTTGATGAAATTCCTGCAGAAGTGCAAGAAGAAATCAAGGCAGAATTGCTCAAATGGATGGTTTCTGGTGAAGATACCATTGCCTACTCAAGTGAGTCTAGCTATGCTGCTAACTTAGAAATGGCAACAAACGAGTACAAACCAAGCAACCGTGTTGTCGCTGAAGAAGAAGTGACTCGTGTCGCAACACCAGATGTTAAATCAATTGATGAAGTTGCAGCCTTCCTAAACGTTCCAGAAGAACAAGCGATCAAAACCCTCTTCTACATGGCAGATGGTGAGCTTGTTGCAGCCCTTCTAGTTGGAAATGACCAGCTCAATGAAGTTAAGTTGAAGAACCACTTGGGAGCAGATTTCTTCGACGTTGCTAGCGAAGAAGAAGTGGCAAATGTTGTTCAAGCAGGTTTTGGTTCACTTGGTCCAGTTGGTTTGCCAGAGAATGTTAAAATCATCGCAGACCGTAAGGTGCAAGATGTTCGCAATGCAGTTGTCGGTGCTAACGAAGATGGCTACCACTTGACTGGTGTGAACCCAGGTCGTGATTTTACTGCAGAATATGTGGATATCCGCGAAGTTCGTGAGGGTGAAATTTCTCCAGACGGACAAGGTGTCCTTAACTTTGCGCGTGGTATCGAAATTGGTCACATCTTCAAACTCGGCACTCGCTATTCAGCAAGCATGGGAGCAGATGTTTTGGATGAAAATGGCCGTGCTGTGCCAATTATCATGGGATGTTACGGTATCGGTGTCAGCCGTCTCCTTTCAGCAGTGATGGAGCAACACGCTCGCCTCTTTGTTAACAAAACGCCAAAAGGTGAATACCGTTACGCTTGGGGAATCAACTTCCCTAAAGAATTGGCACCATTTGATGTGCACTTGATCACTGTCAATGTCAAGGACGAAGAAGCGCAAGCCTTGACAGAAAAGCTTGAAGCAAGCTTGATGGGAGCAGGTTACGAAGTCTTGACAGATGACCGTAACGAACGTGTCGGAGTTAAATTTAGCGACAGCGACTTGATTGGATTGCCAATCCGTATTACTGTTGGGAAGAAAGCAGCCGATGGCATCGTAGAAGTTAAGATTAAAGCGACTGGTGATACCATAGAAGTTCATGCCGACAACGTGCTCGAAACGCTTGAAATCCTCAGCAAGAAATAAAAACTATAATCAGAAGAAAAACAAGGAAAAAATGTAACTAGTTTTTACCTTGTTTTTTCTGTATAATGGGAAAAATGAGTAGATAAAGAGGTAAATGTATGCTAAGATTTCCAAAGGATTTTGTCTGGGGATCCTCTACTTCTGGACCACAAACAGAAGGACGTGTAGCTGGTGACGGTAAGGGAGATAATCTCTGGGATTATTGGTACCAAGTGGAGCCAAATCGTTACTATAATGGAATTGGTCCAGATAAGACATCGACCTTTTATGAAAATTGGGAACAGGATATCGACCTCTTGTTAGAAACTGGTCACACGGCCTTTCGGACTTCTATTCAGTGGTCACGGATTTTTCCACAAGGGCGTGGGGAAGTCAATCCTCAAGGTGTAGACTTTTACCGTAAGGTTTTTGAGGCTATTAAGGCCAAAGGGATTCGTCTTTTAGTCAATCTTTATCATTTTGATTTACCTTTTGCTCTTCAAGAGGATGGTGATGGTTGGGAAAATAAGGCGACTGTCTCAGCCTATGAAGACTATGCTCGTTTTTGTTTTGAGACTTATGGAGATTTAGTGGATCAATGGATTACCTTTAACGAGCCCATCGTTCCAGTAGAATTTGGTTATTTTTACGATGCCCATTATCCACATAAGGTGGATGCAGAGGCAGCCGTTAAAGTAGCTTATCATACACAATTGGCTAGCAGTCGGGCGGTTAAGGCTTGTCATGAACTTTTGCCAGATTCCAAGATTGGGATTGTCTTAAACTTGACACCGGCTTATCCACGTAGCCAGCATCCTGCTGATGTCAAGGCGGCTCGTATTGCGGACCTTTTTCAGGCCCAATCTTTCTTAGATCCGTCTGTTTTGGGGACTTATCCACAGGAGTTGGTAGAAATCTTGCATGAACACGGTCTCTTACCTGATACTACGGAGGAGGAGTTGAAGCTCATTCGTGACAATACAGTGGACTTCCTTGGTGTCAACTACTATCAACCTTTGCGTGTTATGGCTCCTCGATTTGCTAAGCATCCAGAGAGTCCACTCTTACCAGAACATTTTTACGAGCCTTATGTGATGCCTGGGCGTAAAATCAATCCTCATCGTGGCTGGGAGATTTATGAGCAAGGGATTTATGACATCGCCCAAAATATCAAGGAAAATTATGGTAATATCGAGTGGATGTTGACTGAGAATGGTATGGGTGTTGAAGGGGAAGAAAAATTCCGTCAAGATGGAATGATTCAAGATGATTACCGTATTGACTTTGTAAAAGGTCATCTTCGTGAACTTCACCGTGCTATTGAAGATGGAGCCAACTGTAAAGGATACTTAATCTGGACCTTTATTGATTGCTGGTCATGGCTCAACAGCTATAAAAATCGCTATGGTTTGGTTGAATTAGACTTGAAAACGCAAGAACGTCGTCTGAAGAAATCAGGGCACTGGTTCAAGGAATTAAGCGATAATAATGGATTTTAAAAAGGACTCTGACTGATTATCCTAATTGGTCAGAGTTTTTTGCTAACAGGAGCGTAATTTGAACTATACCAATTTTTACTCTTGACAAGTGAAAGAAACAAGTATATACTGTTTTTGCTGATTCTATAAAAGAGGAATTAGACTATACCAATTTTAAGGAGAAAGCACAGCTGGTCTGTGTCGTATATACTATGTGTGGAATTGTTGGTGTTGTTGGAAACACAAATGCAACTGATATTTTGATTCAAGGGCTTGAAAAGCTCGAATACCGTGGCTATGATTCTGCGGGAATTTTTGTCCTAGGTGGTGCTGAAAACCATCTAGTCAAGGCTGTTGGTCGTATTGCAGAATTGTCTGCCAAGACAGCTGGTGTTGAGGGAACAACTGGTATCGGACATACTCGTTGGGCGACTCATGGGAAACCAACGGAAGACAATGCTCACCCACATCGCTCTGAGACTGAACGTTTTGTTTTGGTGCACAATGGGGTGATTGAGAACTACCTTGAAATCAAGGAAGAATACCTTGCAGGTCACCACTTCAAGGGGCAAACAGACACTGAAATTGCCGTTCACTTGATTGGAAAATTTGCGGAAGAAGAAGGTCTCTCAGTTCTTGAAGCCTTCAAAAAAGCTCTTCACATTATCCGTGGTTCTTATGCCTTTGCTTTGGTTGACTCACAAGATCCTGAAGTCATCTACGTGGCTAAGAATAAATCACCGCTTTTGATTGGTCTTGGGGAAAGCTATAACATGGTCTGCTCAGATGCTATGGCTATGATTCGTGAAACCAACCAATATATGGAAATTCATGACCAAGAGTTGGTCATCGTCAAGGCTGATAGTGTCGAAGTTCAAGACTATGATGGCAATAGTCGTGAGCGTGCTAGCTACACTGCTGAGCTTGATTTGTCAGATATCGGTAAGGGAACTTATCCTTACTACATGCTCAAGGAAATTGACGAGCAGCCAACAGTTATGCGTAAACTCATCCAAGCCTACACAGATGAGGCTGGTCAAGTAGTAGTAGACCCAGCTATCATTAAGTCTGTTCAAGATGCAGACCGTATCTACATCCTTGCAGCTGGAACATCTTACCACGCAGGATTTGCTTCTAAGAAGATGTTGGAAGAATTGACTGATACACCAGTGGAACTTGGAATCTCATCTGAGTGGGGCTACGGTATGCCACTTCTCAGCAAGAAACCACTCTTCATCTTTATCAGTCAGTCTGGTGAAACAGCGGATAGCCGTCAGGTTTTGGTTAAGGCTAATGAAATGGGTATCCCAAGCTTGACAGTGACAAACGTACCAGGCTCAACTCTTTCACGTGAAGCCAACCATACCATGCTCCTTCATGCAGGTCCTGAAATTGCCGTAGCATCAACCAAGGCCTATACAGCACAAATTGCAGCCCTTGCCTTCTTAGCAAAAGCAGTCGGAGAAGCAAATGGCAATGCTAAAGCGCAAGCCTTTGACCTAGTTCATGAGTTGTCAATCGTAGCTCAGTCTATCGAATCAACTCTTTCAGAGAAAGAAACCATTGAAGCCAAGGTTCGTGAGCTTCTTGAAACAACTCGCAATGCTTTTTATATTGGGCGTGGTCAAGATTACTACGTAGCCATGGAAGCAAGTCTCAAACTCAAAGAAATTTCTTACATCCAGTGTGAAGGCTTTGCGGCAGGAGAACTCAAGCACGGAACTATTGCCTTGATTGAAGAAGGAACGCCTGTCTTGGCTCTCTTGTCAGATCCAGTCCTTGCCAACCACACTCGTGGAAATATCCAAGAGGTGGCAGCCCGTGGTGCCAAGGTTCTCACTATCGCAGAAGAAAATGTTGCTAAAGAGACAGACGATATCGTCCTTACGACCGTACATCCATACCTCTCACCAATTTCAATGGTCGTGCCAACGCAATTAGTCGCTTACTTTGCAACACTCCACCGTGGCCTTGATGTGGACAAACCACGTAATCTTGCTAAATCAGTAACTGTAGAATAAGCTAAAAAAGTCTAGTTATCTAGGCTTTTTCTTGTGAGCAAATCGGTTGCTTGTACTTAAGATTCGTGTTAGAATAATTTTTCAAATTGAAGGACAGAGGTAGACAAGGAGAATCGCAATGGTAGAATTGGGAATTTCAACATTTGGGGAAACAACGGAGCTTGAAGGGACTGGGCAAACTTACAGTCATGCTGAACGCATTCGCCAGTTGCTGGCAGAGATTGAACTGGCTGACAAGGTTGGTTTGGATGTGTATGGGATTGGTGAGCACCATCGAGCGGATTTTGCGGTATCAGCCCCAGAGATTATCCTGGCAGCTGGGGCAGTCAATACCAAGAAAATTCGTTTGACTAGTGCGGTCAGCATTCTCTCGAGCATGGATCCGATTCGTTTGTTCCAACAGTATGCCACTATTGATGCTTTGTCAAATGGACGTGCGGAGATTATGGCCGGAAGGGGTTCTTTCACGGAATCTTTTCCCTTGTTTGGCTATGATTTGAAAGACTACGAAGCTCTTTTTGATGAAAAATTAGACTTGCTTCAATTAGTCAATGAAAAGACAAAACTAGATTGGCAAGGTCGATTGACCCAAACAATCTCTGGCAAATAAGTTTATCCTCGTCCAGTTCAGGACAAATTGCCCTTGTGGATAGCGACAGGTGGTCATGTCGAATCAACTGTGAAGATTGCTCAGGCTGGTCTACCGATTGTTTATGCTATTATTGGTGGTAATCCCCGTTATTTTAAAAAGTTGATTCAGGCTTATCGTGAGATTGGTAGCGAAGCGGGTCATGCCAGTCAGGAACTAAAGGTTGGGGCCCATTCTTGGGGTTGGATTGCTGAAGATGGCGAGCAGGCTGTGAAAGATTATTTCCATCCGACTAAGCAAGTGGTGGATGCTATTTCCAAAGACCGTCAGCACTGGCAGGAATTGCGTTATGAGCAATATTTGGAGCAAGTTGGGCCAAATGGTGCTATGTTTGTGGGCAATCCAGATCAGGTGGCCGAAAAAATGATTCGCATGATTGAGGACTTAGGTTTGGACCGCTTTATGTTGCACCTACCTCTTGGTTCTATGCCTTATGAACAAGTCCTGAGAGCTATTGAACTTTTTGGAACGCAAGTGGCTCCAAAAGTACGGGCTTATTTTGCCATAAAAGAGGCTTAATAAAAAATCCTAATCAAGTTTATTATGACGGCAAATATTGTGCAAAAATCAATCCCCCGAGCGTTAAGGCTTGGGGGATAGTTCTATAGGAGGGCTGGTTTAGTTCTCTTTTTTGTTTTTTAGTAAGAAACCGAGACCTAGAAGGGCGAGGAGACTAATTCCTGCAAACAGGAGTTTGTGATTGTTTTTGGTTCCTGTATTTGGTAGTTCAGCTTGTGAATTAGCTGTAGCTTGGTTAGGTTTATTTTCTGCATCAGCTACTTTTGTATCTGGTTTTGCAGAATCAGGTTTAGTTTGTGGAGCTGGAGTTTGCTGTTCCGGTTTGACTACTCGGTTTGACATATTGTCTTGGCTGTTATTTTGACCGTGTTCTTGTTTTAAGCTAGAAAGATCAAATTCTGGTTTTTCTTCCATAGCTGGGGCAACAATGGCACCGCCTTGAGAGACTCGAAGAACAGTAGCTGTAAGGGCATTTAATTTCAAGCCTTTTTCAGTCCACTCAAGTCCTTTCGGGTTGGCAATTCCGACTGGCCCTGCTTGGTTTTCATCTGCTAAAACTTCAGCATTTCTGAGATGTGCAAAGGCAGTTCCCAAATTAAATTCGCGAGCTTTTTCGTCCGCATTGACAAAGACTGCGTAGATATCCCCATTTGGAGCAGTGATTTGGTAGCCAATTACCACGTCCTCTTTTGCCACACCATTTTGGCCTGGAACAGTGATGAGGTGGACACGGTCTTTGATATCTTGGAGACTCTTAAGTCGGAAGGCATCTGTAGATTGACGAAGGGCAATCAAACCTTTCATATAGTCACGGCTCTTGACATTTTCAGGATATGCTTTTCCATCTGTAGCCTTAGTCCAGTCAAACTTGTTAATAGCATCACTCGAATCGTAAGAGTCATGGATGAAGTAAGGATAGTCAAATGGATTGCCGTCCTTATCACGCAACAAGTGAGATTTGTTTGGGACCTTATCCTCTGCTACTGGAGTCTTGTAGGCTGGGTCACGGAATTGTTTAGTACGTCCATATTCCTGACCGGAGTGGATAAACGGAGTTCCTTGAGCTGTCAAGACCATGAGATTTCCAAGTCGCAAACGACGGTGGATTTCAGCATAGTTCTCAGCTTTGCTTGGATCTTTTTTGATAGATTGGGCGATGATGTCAAAGAGGGTCAAGTTATCATGGGCTGCGATGTATTGGATGACATCTCCAGGGCTGTCAGCTTCAAAGTTGGTTGGTTGAGCAATGAGATTTTTGAAGATGGTGTTGATATCACGCTTGCCACCTGTGATAAAGGCAGGTTGGCCTTCGTTTGGATAACCAGACTTGAGGTTGTTACGGATGTCATCTGAAAAGACAGCGACAGTATCGGTATGTTTCATCCAATCTTGGTCAGCAGCTTTAGTAGGCATGTTTTCATCACCAGCATAGGTTCTCCAACCTTCACCAAGCATGATGAGGTTTGGATTGAGGGCGCGTGCAGCCTTGTACGCTTCTTCGATAGAAGCGGCATCATGGTCTCCCATCATATCGAAGCGGAATCCATCTACTTTGTAGGTATCAACTAGATATTTGATAGAGTCAACTAGGAGTCGTTTGGTCATATGGTGGGTTGTTCCCAAGCGTCCACCACCAAAGCTAGTGCGAGGTGTCCCATCAGCATCCATAAAGTGGTAGTAGTTTGGTTCTAAATCTTCAAAGAGATCGACCTTGGCTGTATGGTTGTAAACTACGTCCAGGATAGCTCCCATGCCACGTTTGTGGATTTCGTTGATGAGGTTTTTAAATTCTGCGATTCGTTTTTCTGGATTTTTAGGATCGCTTGAGTACATACCAGTCAATGAGAAGTAGTTTTGAGGGTCATATCCCCAGTTATAGTTGCTGTTGCTTGAAGCATAGTCAGACAAGCGTTCATGGTTTTTCAATTCATTGACAAAGTAGTAAGACAAGACTGGAAGGAGCTGGATGTGGGTCACACCCAAGTCTTTGAGGTAGTCTAGTTTTTCGATAAAGGCTTCAAAGGTACCAAATGGTTTGGTCAAGTCTTTTGCAATGGCAGGATCTGAAGTGAAGTCACGCACATGAGCTTCGTAGATAACGGCATCTTCACGAGTCTTGAAGTTGTGAATCTTACCATAAGTTAAGTCTTGAGGTCCTAGTTTGGCTGGATCTACAAAGGCAGCTTTAGCCACTTTATGGGCATCGTCAATCTTGGCATCGTCACTATTCCAAGCAGCGAGGGACTTAGCGTAAGGATCGAGTGCAAGAACAGTTTTACCCTGACGCTCGATTTGGTATTGATAATAGTATCCAGTGAAATCTGTGATTCCTAATTTGTTTGTGCTATCTAGAGTTTGTTTCCAAGTTCCTCTTTCCCCTTTTTCAAGAGCGACAGTTCCAACCACTTTTTCAGGGTTATTCTTGTCGTAGACAACGACAGAAACCTTATCAGCACTTGGTGACCAAAGGGTCAAATCAACTTGTTTTCCTTCTTCTTTGAGGTCGGCTCCAAGTTTACCATCATAGCTGTATGTCTCATCTTTCAGACGCCAGCTTGTTTTGGTAGTGAATTGGTCAGCGTTGTATCTCACGGTATAAGGATGTTTTGTGTCAGAGAAATCTCCGCTGTAGGTCACTTTCTTACCAGCTTCATCGATTGAAACATCGGTGATAGCTACTTTATTTCCTAGGTGATTAGTGATGTTGGAGTGTTTGAGGATATCTTCTTTTTTAGCACCGACAAGTGTTGAAAAACTACTCTCAATGCTAGAAGTGCCTACGTGTTGGGCTCCTGTCATACGGATATCATGGACATAGTATGGATTTGTGTAAATCGATTCATCATCGTCTTTTAGGAAAATTTGGCTATGATTTTTTAAATCTGTGAACTTATAATCTTCTTTACGGATTTTCACATCGTCTCCTTGTTTGTTTCTGTCTAGTAATAAAAATCCAAGGTCTTTAGCTGCATCTTTGAGTGGAATATCGATATAGCGACCATATTTGCCTGTAGCCGTAAAGTCTGTTCCGTTAGGCCATTCACCACTACTTGGCTCTTTCACATCTCCCCAGTACCAGAGAGACTTTTTATCATAGTTGCCATCTGTGCGGTAGTAGTTGACGCGAATAGTTCCTGCAGGTTGTGGCTCGTAAGAGAAAACCTTGTGATCTTGGTCCAACCAAGCCTCATTCATCTTTGGTGCCAGTTTTTCTACCGATTTATCGCCGGTCAGATTTTTCCCAGCTGTATTATTGATGAGGAAGCTAATTTTCTTGGCTTGCTCTCCCTTTAATTTGATATCTAGGTAATAGCCATAGTCATCTTTTTTGGCATCCTTGAAGGACAAGGCTCCGTTTGGCCAATTTTCAGATGGTTTTTCAACATCGTCCCAAGTCCATAGCCCTTGAGAATCCTTGTTTTCTTCAGGAAGCTTTTTGACATGGATACGGAAGTAGTTGTCTTCTATTGGCTCTTCTGCCTTAGTTTCAGTCGTTACTGGACTCGTAGAAGTAGTTGGTTCACTTGAACGATCTTGTCCGGTTTGTGGGGCTGAATCGGCTGGAGTTGCAGCAGGAGTGGGTACCTCTGTTGCAGGTTTTTCTTCTGTTTTCTTTAGGGAAGCGTTTGCATTTTTAGGCGAAGAAATATCACTTTCGTTCTTGCCAGCGATGTTTGTTGCATCAGTAAGAGGTTGAGTAAGGGAGGTTGTATTTCTGTTGCTGGGTTCGTTAGTGGTTGGTGTATTTTCGTTGGCTGAGATAGTTGGTGTAGCCATGGCAAGCAGAACAAGGCTTGCTCCAATAAGGACAGAACCAGTTCCATTTTTGAGGGAGCGGATGCTGTAAACCATTTTTTTCTCAGTGTGAGATAGTGTTTTTCTCATAATGATTCTCCAATCAATAAATTTCTATATCAGTATAGCACTTAGTAAAATAAGATGCAAGCGTTTTCTTGGAATTAAACTAAAAGAAAAATCGCAACAAATTTTGTTACGATTCAGCCAGTCTTTTTTATAGGAAAAGATTTTGTCAAAAAATTGTTAAACCCCTTGAAAAATCTAGCTAAATAGGGTATAATATGAATAATCATTTGTCGTAGGTTTTGTCTGAAATATTGTCCAGACAAGGCTCACAGCAGTTAAATCTTCTGAAAAAGTCAGATTTAGCTGCTCTTTTTGTGCTTTTTTTCAGGATTTTGAGTACTTGTAACAAAGACTTAAAGGTTCTGAAAATTTATCAAGAGGACACGGTGATAGGGGTTTTTAAAACCATATGACGATTAGAAAAGCCTGATTGACAAGGCTTGGAACTTATTTACAAAGGAGAATCATCTTGGCAGGACATGACGTTCAATACGGGAAACATCGTACCCGTCGTAGTTTTTCAAGAATCAAAGAAGTTCTTGACTTACCAAATTTGATTGAAATTCAAACTGATTCATTCAAAGATTTCCTAGACCATGGTCTTAAGGAAGTGTTTGAAGATGTATTGCCAATTTCAAACTTCACAGACACAATGGAGTTGGAATTTGTTGGATATGAAATCAAGGAACCAAAATATACGCTAGAAGAAGCTCGTATCCACGATGCTAGCTACTCAGCACCAATTTTTGTAACCTTCCGCTTGATCAATAAAGAAACAGGCGAAATCAAAACTCAAGAAGTTTTCTTTGGTGATTTCCCAATCATGACAGAAATGGGTACCTTCATCATCAATGGTGGTGAACGTATCATCGTATCTCAGTTGGTCCGCTCACCAGGTGTTTACTTTAACGATAAAGTTGATAAAAACGGTAAAGTGGGCTACGGTTCAACTGTTATCCCTAACCGTGGAGCTTGGTTGGAACTTGAAAGTGACTCAAAAGATATCGCCTACACTCGTATTGACCGTACTCGTAAGATTCCATTTACAACCTTGGTTCGTGCGCTTGGTTTCTCAGGTGATGATGAAATCTTTGATATCTTTGGTGATAGCGAATTGGTTCGTAATACTGTTGAAAAAGATATCCACAAGAATCCAATGGACTCTCGTACAGACGAAGCCTTGAAAGAAATTTACGAACGCCTTCGTCCAGGTGAGCCTAAGACTGCTGAAAGCTCACGTAGCTTGCTTGTAGCTCGTTTCTTTGACCCACGTCGTTATGACTTGGCAGCTGTCGGTCGTTACAAAATCAATAAAAAACTCAATGTTAAAACACGATTGCTCAACCAAACTATTGCTGAGCCATTGGTAGACCCTGAAACAGGAGAAATCTTAGTAGAAGCTGGAACAATCATGACTCGTAGCGTGATTGAAAGTATTGAAAGCCATTTGGATGGCGACTTGAACAAGATTGTTTACATCCCAAATGATGCAGCGGTTGTGACTGAGCCAGTTGTTCTTCAAAAATTCAAGGTTGTTGCACCAACTGATCCAGACCGTGTTGTAACCATCATCGGTAATGCCAATCCAGATGACAAGGTTCGTATCGTAACTCCTGCAGATATCCTTGCTGAGATGAGCTACTTCCTCAACTTGGCTGAAGGGCTTGGCCGTGTAGATGATATTGACCACCTTGGAAACCGTCGTATCCGTGCGGTTGGTGAATTGCTTGCCAACCAAGTACGTCTTGGACTTTCTCGTATGGAACGTAATGTCCGTGAACGTATGTCTGTTCAGGACAACGAAGTCTTGACACCACAACAAATTATCAATATCCGTCCTGTAACAGCTGCGGTTAAAGAATTCTTTGGTTCATCACAGTTGTCACAGTTCATGGACCAACACAACCCGCTTTCTGAGTTGTCTCACAAACGTCGTTTATCAGCCTTAGGACCTGGTGGTTTGACACGTGACCGCGCTGGATATGAAGTACGTGACGTGCACTACACTCACTACGGCCGTATGTGTCCAATCGAGACCCCTGAAGGACCTAACATCGGTTTGATCAATAACTTGTCATCTTACGGACATTTGAACAAGTATGGTTTTGTTCAAACACCATACCGTAAGGTTGACCGTGAAACAGGTGTTGTCACGAACGAAATCGTTTGGTTGACAGCCGATGAAGAAGATGAATTTACTGTAGCACAGGCTAATTCTCGTCTGAATGAAGATGGAACATTTGCTGAAAAAGTTGTCATGGGTCGTCACCAAGGGGTCAACCAAGAGTATCCAGCTAATGTTGTTGACTACATGGACGTATCACCAAAACAGGTAGTTGCTGTTGCGACAGCATGTATTCCTTTCTTGGAAAACGATGACTCCAACCGTGCCCTTATGGGAGCCAACATGCAACGTCAGGCTGTACCATTGATTAATCCTAAAGCACCTTACGTTGGTACTGGTATGGAATATCAGGCAGCCCACGATTCAGGAGCTGCTGTGATTGCTCAGTATGACGGTAAAGTTACCTATGCAGATGCTGACAAGGTAGAAGTTCGTCGTGAAGATGGTTCATTGGACGTTTACCACATCCAAAAATTCCGTCGTTCAAACTCAGGTACTGCTTACAACCAACGCACTCTCGTAAAAGTTGGCGATGTCGTTGAAAAAGGCGATTTCATCGCTGACGGACCTTCTATGGAAAATGGAGAAATGGCGCTTGGACAAAACCCAATCGTTGCCTACATGACTTGGGAAGGTTACAACTTCGAGGATGCCGTTATCATGAGCGAACGCTTGGTTAAAGACGATGTCTACACATCTGTCCACCTTGAAGAATACGAATCAGAAACACGCGATACAAAGCTTGGACCTGAAGAAATTACTCGTGAAATTCCAAACGTTGGGGAAGACGCTCTTAAAGACCTTGACGAAATGGGTATTATCCGTATCGGTGCTGAGGTTAAAGAAGGTGATATCCTTGTAGGTAAAGTAACACCTAAGGGTGAGAAAGACCTTTCAGCTGAAGAACGTCTCTTGCACGCTATCTTTGGAGACAAGTCTCGTGAAGTGCGTGACACTTCTCTTCGTGTACCACACGGTGCCGATGGTGTCGTTCGTGATGTTAAGATCTTTACACGTGCAAATGGAGATGAATTGCAATCAGGTGTTAATATGCTGGTTCGCGTCTACATCGCTCAAAAACGTAAGATCAAGGTCGGAGATAAGATGGCCGGACGTCACGGAAACAAAGGGGTTGTCTCTCGTATCGTTCCTGTAGAAGACATGCCTTACCTTCCAGACGGAACTCCAGTCGATATCATGTTGAACCCACTTGGGGTGCCATCACGTATGAATATCGGTCAGGTTATGGAGCTTCACCTTGGTATGGCGGCTCGTACTCTTGGTATTCATATCGCAACACCAGTCTTTGACGGAGCAAGTTCTGAAGACCTTTGGTCAACTGTTAAAGAAGCAGGTATGGATAGTGATGCCAAAACGATTCTTTACGATGGACGTACTGGGGAACCGTTTGATAACCGTGTTTCTGTCGGAGTCATGTACATGATCAAACTCCACCACATGGTTGACGATAAATTGCACGCGCGTTCAGTCGGACCTTACTCAACCGTTACCCAACAACCACTCGGAGGTAAAGCTCAGTTTGGTGGACAACGTTTTGGTGAGATGGAGGTTTGGGCTCTTGAAGCCTATGGTGCATCAAATGTCCTTCAAGAAATCTTGACTTACAAGTCTGACGATATCAATGGACGTCTGAAAGCTTATGAAGCCATTACAAAAGGAAAACCAATTCCAAAACCAGGTGTTCCAGAATCCTTCCGAGTTCTTGTCAAAGAATTGCAATCTCTTGGTCTTGACATGCGTGTCCTAGACGAAGATGACCAAGAAGTGGAACTTCGTGACTTGGATGAAGGAATGGACGAAGATGTCATCCACGTAGATGACCTTGAAAAAGCCCGCGAAAAAGCAGCACAAGAGGCTAAAGCAGCCTTTGAAGCTGAAGAAGCTGAGAAAGAAGCAAAAGCGGAAGCAACAGAAGAAGCTGCTGAACAAGAATAAGCAGTTCACTTAGAATAGAAAGGGAAGAAATAGTGGTTGATGTAAATCGTTTTAAAAGTATGCAAATCACCCTAGCTTCTCCAAGCAAAGTCCGTTCATGGTCTTATGGAGAAGTCAAAAAACCTGAAACAATCAATTACCGTACCTTGAAACCAGAACGTGAAGGACTCTTTGATGAAGTTATCTTTGGTCCTACAAAAGACTGGGAATGTGCTTGTGGTAAGTATAAACGCATTCGTTACAGAGGAATTGTTTGTGACCGTTGTGGGGTTGAAGTAACGCGTACAAAAGTTCGTCGTGAGCGTATGGGACATATCGAATTGAAAGCTCCTGTATCTCACATCTGGTACTTCAAGGGGATTCCAAGCCGTATGGGCTTGACCCTTGATATGAGCCCTCGTGCCCTCGAGGAAGTTATCTACTTTGCGGCTTATGTGGTGATTGATCCAAAGGATACACCACTTGAGCACAAGTCTATCATGACAGAGCGCGAATACCGTGAGCGCTTGCGTGAGTATGGTTATGGATCATTCGTTGCTAAAATGGGTGCCGAAGCCATCCAAGACCTATTGAAACAAGTAGATCTTGAAAAAGAAATTGCTGAACTCAAAGAAGAGTTGAAAACAGCGACTGGACAAAAACGTGTCAAAGCCATCCGTCGTTTGGATGTTTTGGATGCCTTTTACAAGTCTGGAAACAAGCCTGAATGGATGATTCTCAACATCCTTCCGGTTATTCCACCAGATCTTCGTCCAATGTTGCAGTTGGATGGTGGTCGTTTTGCCTCATCTGACTTGAACGACCTTTACCGCCGTGTTATCAACCGTAACAACCGTTTGGCTCGTTTGCTTGAGTTGAATGCACCAGGTATCATCGTTCAAAATGAGAAGCGTATGCTTCAAGAAGCGGTTGACGCTTTGATTGACAATGGTCGTCGTGGTCGTCCAATCACAGGACCAGGTAGCCGTCCACTGAAATCATTGAGCCACATGCTTAAAGGTAAACAAGGACGCTTCCGTCAAAACTTGCTTGGTAAACGTGTTGACTTCTCAGGACGTTCAGTTATCGCCGTTGGTCCAACTCTTAAGATGTACCAATGTGGTGTGCCACGTGAAATGGCAATCGAGCTCTTTAAACCATTCGTGATGCGTGAAATCGTTGCGCGTGATATTGTGCAAAACGTCAAAGCAGCTAAACGCTTGGTCGAACGCGGAGATGAGCGTATCTGGGATATCCTTGAAGAAGTTATCAAAGAACACCCAGTGCTTTTGAACCGCGCACCGACCCTTCACCGTTTGGGTATCCAAGCCTTCGAGCCAGTCTTGATTGATGGTAAGGCCCTTCGCTTACACCCACTTGTCTGTGAAGCCTACAATGCTGACTTTGACGGAGACCAAATGGCCATCCACGTACCGCTTTCAGAAGAAGCCCAAGCAGAAGCTCGTATCTTGATGCTTGCTGCTGAGCATATCTTGAACCCGAAAGATGGTAAACCAGTTGTTACTCCATCTCAGGACATGGTTTTGGGTAACTACTACTTGACTATGGAAGAAGCTGGTCGTGAAGGTGAAGGAATGGTCTTCAAAGACCGTGACGAAGCGGTTATGGCTTACCGTAATGGTTATGTTCACCTTCACTCACGTGTTGGTATCGCAACAGACAGCCTCAACAAGCCTTGGACAGAAGAGCAAAAACACAAGGTATTGCTTACAACAGTTGGTAAAATCCTCTTCAACGACATCATGCCAGAGGGTCTACCATACTTGCAAGAACCAAACAATGCCAACTTGACAGAAGGCGTTCCAGCTAAATACTTCTTGCCACTTGGTGGAGATATCAAGGAAGCTATCAGCAAACTGGAACTTAACCCTCCATTCAAGAAGAAAAATCTTGGAAATATCATCGCTGAAATCTTCAAACGTTTCCGTACGACAGAAACTTCTGCCCTACTTGACCGTATGAAGAACCTCGGTTACCACCACTCAACTCTTGCAGGATTGACAGTGGGTATTGCCGATATCCCAGTCGTTGACGACAAGGCTGAAATCATTGAAGAATCACACAAACGTGTAGAACAAATCACCAAACAATTCCGTCGTGGTATGATCACAGACGACGAGCGTTACAATGCCGTTACAGCTGAATGGCGTGCTGCCCGTGAAAAACTAGAGAAACGTTTGATTGCCAACCAAGATCCTAAGAACCCAATCGTTATGATGATGGACTCTGGAGCCCGTGGTAACATCTCAAACTTCTCACAGCTTGCCGGTATGCGTGGTCTGATGGCTGCTCCGAACGGACGTATCATGGAATTGCCAATCCTTTCAAACTTCCGCGAAGGTTTGTCAGTACTCGAAATGTTCTTCTCAACTCACGGTGCCCGTAAAGGTATGACCGATACGGCCCTTAAGACAGCCGACTCAGGTTACTTGACTCGTCGTTTGGTTGACGTTGCCCAAGACGTTATCATTCGTGAGGACGACTGTGGAACAGACCGTGGTCTCTTAATCCGCTCTATCGCAGAAGGAAAAGAGATGATCGAGTCTCTAGAAGAGCGTCTCAATGGTCGTTACACTAAGAAAACTGTTAAACATCCAGAAACTGGTGCAGTGATTATCGGTCCAAATGAGTTGATTACAGAAGACAAGGCGCGTGAAATTGTCAATGCTGGTGTAGAAGAAGTGACTATCCGCTCTGTATTTACATGTAACACTCGTCATGGTGTCTGCCGTCACTGTTATGGTATCAACTTGGCGACTGGTGATGCGGTTGAAGTTGGTGAAGCAGTTGGTACAATCGCTGCCCAATCTATCGGGGAACCTGGTACACAGCTTACAATGCGTACCTTCCACACGGGTGGGGTTGCCTCAAATACCGATATCACTCAGGGTCTTCCTCGTGTCCAAGAAATCTTTGAAGCCCGCAATCCTAAAGGGGAAGCGGTTATCACAGAGGTTAAAGGACAAGTTACAGCTATCGAAGAAGATGCATCAACTCGTACCAAGAAAGTCTTTGTTAAGGGTGAAACTGGCGAAGGTGAATATGTCGTTCCATTTACCGCTCGTATGCGTGTTGAAGTTGGAGACCAAGTAGCGCGTGGTGCTGCTCTTACAGAAGGTTCTATCCAACCAAAACGTCTCCTTGCAGTTCGCGATG
Organism: Streptococcus mitis; assembly: GCF_003942865.1. GTDB lineage: Bacteria > Bacillota > Bacilli > Lactobacillales > Streptococcaceae > Streptococcus > Streptococcus mitis_BI. The sequence continues at coordinate 146,819 of NZ_RJNZ01000002.1, forward strand.
TCTTGTCAGTTGAAACTTACCTTCTCGGTGAAGTACAAAAAGTTTACCGTAGCCAAGGGGTAGAAATCGGTGACAAACACATCGAGGTAATGGTTCGTCAAATGATCCGTAAAGTCCGTGTCATGGATCCAGGTGACACAGATCTTCTCATGGGTACCCTCATGGATATCAATGACTTTACAGATGCCAACAAAGATGTCCTTATCGCAGGTGGAGTTCCAGCGACAGGTCGCCCAGTTCTTATGGGAATTACCAAAGCCTCACTTGAAACAAATAGTTTCTTGTCAGCGGCTTCCTTCCAGGAAACAACTCGTGTCCTTACAGATGCAGCTATCCGCGGTAAGAAAGACCATCTCCTTGGACTTAAAGAAAATGTTATCATCGGTAAGATCATCCCAGCAGGTACTGGTATGGCCCGTTACCGTAACCTTGAACCACAAGCTATCAACGAAGAAGAATACCTTAATCCTCCAGTAGAGGAAGAAGGAAATGAAGAAACAACAGAAGTAGTTGTGGATGCTGCCGTTGAAACTGTGGAAGAAACAGTAGAATAAAAGAGAATGAGAGAGCCTTCGGGTTCTCTTTCTCTTTTCTGAAAACTTTCTCCATTTTTCCATGAAATATGGTAAAATAATACTCAATGAAAATCAAAGAGCAAACTAGGAAACTAGCCGCAGGTTGCTCAAAGCACTGCTTTGAGGTTGTAGATAGAACTGACGAAGTCAGTCACATATATACGGCAAGGCGACGTTGACGTGGTTTGAAGAGATTTTCGAAGAGTATAAAAGAAAGAAGCTGACAAAGGAGACAAGTATGGAACAAACATTTTTTATCATCAAACCAGACGGTGTAAAAAGAGGATTAGTTGGTGAGGTGTTGAAACGCATTGAACAACGTGGATTTATAATTGAAAAATTGGAGTTGCGTTCACAGCTTTCAGAAGACTTGATTGACCAGCACTATCAGGACTTGGTTGGCCAAAGTTTTTACCCACCGATTCGTGAATTCATGACTTCAGGACCAGTTCTTGTGGGCATCATTTCTGGTCCCAAAGTAATCGAAACTTGGCGGACCATGATGGGGGCAACTCGTCCAGAAGAAGCTTTGCCAGGGACTATTCGAGGTGATTTTGCAAAAGCTGCTGGAGAAAACCAAGCTATCCCAAATGTTGTACATGGTTCAGATTCAGAAGAGTCAGCTAAGAGAGAAATTGCTCTTTGGTTTGAGAATTAAATAAGTGCAAGAACAGTTCTATTGTAATGGAACTGTTTTTTGTACCGTTCAGCGTCGGAATGTGACATTTTAGGGGCTATTAGTATTTCCTAATCCTATCAGAGTATAATTTCATGTAGGGAGGAAAAGGAAATAATGAAATCAATTCGTGTTTTATTATTATTAGCTGTCGTTCAAATTTTATTTGGAAGTTGTTTATTGTGGAAGGAAACATTTTTATCTTTAAGACAAGTTAATGTATATTTTTTAATTCTCATAGTCGGAGTTTCTAGCTTTTGTGCTGGGATTAATTACTTTCATACCTCGGGTCAGAAACGTCATAGCATTTTGCATTCTCAGAAGAAAGTCTGGATGGTTTATACGATTCTTTTGGTGGTCAACTTGTTAGCATCTTGTCTGGTTTTATCAGAAAGTATCCAAATTCACAACAAATTACAGCAGGATTTGGTTGATCTTTTTCTACCGTCATTCTTTTTTTTACTAGGTATTGATCTGTGGATTTTTCTGCCTTTTGATAAATACCATCGTGATTTAGAAAATTTACTGAACAGGAAGAAAACAGGATTGTTATCCATCTTGGCAACTGTTATTTTTTTGAGAAATCCCTTGACGATTTCTTCAATTCTTGTCTATATAGTTTTGGGATTTCTATGTGCACGATTTATTTTTCCAAAATCTATTCAGAGAGAAATTTCATTTTATGGCCATATTATTCGAGATATTTTATTTGTGATTAGTATGTTTGTTTTCTTTTAAGTTAATCAGCTAAAGTGCTAGTGATTTCCAAATTTATAATAGTAAATTTTAAAGAAAATTCACACAAAAAGAAACTTTCTGGTATAATAGTAGCATGTACACAAAAAATGAAGAAGAGCTTCTAGCTATTGGAGAAAGATTAGGAAACCTGCTTAAAAAAAATGATGTCTTAATTTTGACTGGAGAGTTGGGGGCAGGAAAAACAACTTTTACAAAAGGTTTAGCAAAGGGATTAGATATCCATCAGATGATTAAGAGTCCAACCTACACCATTGTGAGAGAGTATGAAGGTCGTCTTCCGCTTTATCATTTAGATGTTTATCGTATCGAGGGCGACGCTGATTCTATTGACTTGGATGAGTTTCTCTTTGGTGGTGGGGTGACCGTCATCGAGTGGGGGCATCTTTTAGGTGAGGATTTACCAGATTCATATTTAGAATTGGAAATTCTAAAAGAGGATGAGGGCCGTCAATTGCGCTTTAATGCCCAAGGTTATAGACCGGAACAACTTCTTAAGGAGCTTTCAGATGGAGTATGAGTTGTGTATTCGTGAGGCTGAAGTTCAAGATGCAACTGATTTGATTGCTTTTTTAAATCTTGTAAGCAAGGAAACAGATTTTACTAGTTTAGATGAAGAGGGAATCATGATGAGCGAATCAGAAATGGTACTTTTTATCGAAAAACAAGCTGGTTCAGAAAATCAAATTACTCTCTTAGCTTTATTAAATGATACAATTGCAGGAGTTCTGAATATTACTGCAGATTCTCGTTTAAGGGTTCGGCATATCGGAGATATTTTTTTAGTTGTCCAAAAGAAATTTTGGAATCAAGGCTTGGCCGGTATTCTTTTAGAGGAAGGTATCGAGTGGGCTAAATCAAGTGGTATTTTACGTCGTTTGCAACTAAGTGTACAAAAAAGAAATGAGGCTGCTATTCACCTATACTCTAAAATGGGATTTACCATGGAGGGATTGCAGGAAAGAGGAGCCTATCTAGAAGAAGGGACATTTTTGGATGTTTGTCTCATGGGCAAACTGATAGATGAATAATGATATGGTTAAAAAATTAATCGGAACAGTGCTTGCTTTTCTAGTAGTAACAGTGTTAGGTGTTGGAGTTTATGCCTATACAATTTATCAACAGGGAACAGCAACGTTGAGTCAAAAAACTTATAAAAAAATTGGTGAAGAAACAAATGTAATTGAGGCGACGGAGCCTCTGACTATTCTTTTGATGGGAGTGGACACTGGGAATATCGAACGTACGGATCGTTGGGAAGGAAATAGTGATTCTATGATTCTCATTACAGTCAATCCTAAAACAAAGAAAACAACCATGATGAGTTTGGAACGGGATATTTTAACAAAAATTCAGCAAAAAGATGGTAGTGTTGAGGAAGCTAAACTAAATGCCGCCTACGCTGGTGGTGGTGCGGAATTGGCAATCTCAACTATCCAGAAAATGATGAATATTCATATTGATCGTTACGTTATGGTGAATATGCAGGGGCTGCAACAATTGGTTGATGCAGTTGGCGGGGTGACTGTAAATAATACACTCGGTTTCCCAATTTCGATTACTGACCAGGAAGAATTTAATAAAATTTCCATTGGTGTTGGACAGCAGACTTTAAATGGTGAGGAAGCGCTTGTTTATTCTCGTATGCGTTATCAAGACCCTGAAGGAGACTATGGTCGTCAAAAACGTCAGCGTGAAGTGATTCAAAAAATTGTTGAGAAGGTCTTGAGTCTGAACAGTGTGAGTCATTATCAAGGGATTTTAAAAGCTTTGACTGACAATATGCAAACAAACGTTGATTTGTCAGCGAAAAGTATTCCACAATTACTTGGTTATCAAGAATCTTTCAAGAATATTGAAACACATCAATTGCGTGGAGAAGATGCAGAACTGCAGGGGATTTCTTACCAGATTGTTACAACTGAGCATATGTTAGAAATGCAAAATCTCTTACGCCGTTCACTAGGTAAAGAGGAAGTAACTGAAGTAGAAACCAATGCTGTTTTATACGAAGTGGCCCTTGGAAGAACCGCTACATCAACGAATGCTTCAAGTGTAGAAATAGAACAAAATTAATAATGAAATCGTGGGAAATTTCCTGCGATTTTTTCAAAAAAATACGAATAGATAGGTAGGAGGAAACATGAAAGCAGAAATCATTGCTGTTGGAACAGAGATTTTGACAGGACAGATTGTCAATACCAATGCCCAGTTTTTATCGGAAAAACTAGCAGAGATTGGGGTAGACGTATATTTTCAAACGGCTGTAGGAGACAATGAAGCTCGTCTCTTGTCTTTGCTTGAGATTGCCAGTCAACGTAGTAGTCTGGTGATTTTAACAGGTGGTTTGGGACCAACTGAGGACGATTTGACCAAACAAACTCTGGCTAAATTTTTAGGGAAAGAATTAGTCTTCGATCCTCAGGCTCAGGAGAAGTTGGATGTCTTTTTTGCCCAGCGACCAGACTATGCCCGAACACCGAATAACGAAAGACAAGCTCAACTTGTAGAAGGAGCGACTCCACTGCCAAATGAAACAGGACTGGCTGTGGGAGGAATATTGGAAGTCGATGGAGTGACCTACGTTGTCCTTCCAGGTCCACCAAGTGAATTAAAACCCATGGTCTTAAACCAACTTCTACCCAAGTTGATGACAGGGAGCAAGCTATATTCCCGAGTTCTTCGTTTCTTTGGGATTGGCGAAAGTCAGCTGGTTACGATTTTGGCTGATTTAATTGATAATCAGACCGATCCTACCTTGGCACCTTATGCTAAGACAGGAGAAGTCACTCTGCGCCTGTCAACAAAGGCTAGCAGTCAAGAAAAGGCAAATCAGGCGCTGGATATCTTGGAAAATCAAATCTTGGATCACCAGACTTTCGAAGGAATTCCTTTACGAGACCTCTGTTATGGTTATGGGGAAGAGTCCAGCTTGGCCAGCATTGTGATAGAGGAACTGAAAAAACAAGGGAAAACCATCACGGCTGCAGAGAGTTTGACGGCAGGGCTTTTCCAAGCCAATGTAGCAGATTTTTCAGGAGCTTCAAGTATATTTAAGGGTGGTTTTGTGACCTATAGCTTGGATGAAAAATCAAAAATGTTGGATATTCCTGTCAAGGATTTGGAAGAGTATGGTGTGGTGTCTGAATTTACAGCTCAAAAGATGGCTGAGCAGGCACGAATCAAGACCCAGTCTGATTTTGGCCTTAGTTTGACTGGAGTGGCAGGACCAGATAGTCTAGAAGGACACCCAGCTGGGACAGTCTTCATAGGCTTGGCTCAAGAGCATGGAACTGAGGTCATCAAGGTTAATATTGGAGGCAGAAGTCGAGCAGATGTACGTCACATTGCGGTTATGCATGCCTTTAACCTAGTTCGCAAGGCTTTATTAAGTGACTAACTTTTGATATAATAGTAGATAGGTCTAAGGACCATTAGAATGTAGGAGAATAGAATGGCGAAAAAACCAAAAAAATTAGATGAAATTTCAAAAAAATTCGGGGCAGAACGTGAAAAAGCCTTGAATGACGCTCTTAAATTGATCGAGAAAGACTTTGGTAAGGGATCAATCATGCGTTTGGGTGAACGTGCCGAGCAAAAGGTGCAAGTGATGAGTTCAGGTTCTTTGGCTCTTGATATTGCCCTTGGTTCAGGTGGTTATCCTAAGGGACGTATCATTGAAATTTATGGACCAGAGTCATCTGGTAAGACAACAGTTGCCCTTCACGCAGTTGCACAAGCGCAAAAAGAAGGTGGTATTGCAGCCTTTATCGATGCGGAGCATGCCCTCGATCCAGCTTATGCTGCGGCCCTTGGTGTTAACATTGACGAATTGCTCTTGTCACAACCAGACTCAGGAGAGCAAGGTCTTGAGATTGCAGGAAAATTGATTGACTCAGGTGCAGTTGACCTTGTCGTAGTTGACTCAGTTGCTGCCCTTGTACCTCGTGCGGAAATTGATGGAGATATCGGAGATAGCCACGTTGGTTTGCAGGCTCGTATGATGAGTCAAGCCATGCGTAAACTTGGTGCTTCTATCAATAAAACCAAAACAATTGCCATCTTTATCAACCAATTGCGTGAAAAAGTTGGGGTCATGTTTGGAAATCCAGAAACAACTCCTGGTGGACGTGCCTTGAAATTCTACGCTTCAGTGCGTTTGGATGTTCGTGGAAGCACACAAATCAAGGGAACTGGTGACCAAAAAGATACCAATGTCGGTAAAGAAACTAAAATCAAGGTCGTGAAAAACAAGGTAGCTCCACCATTTAAGGAAGCCTTCGTTGAAATCATGTACGGAGAAGGGATTTCTAAGACTGGTGAACTCTTGAAAATCGCAAGCGATTTGGATATCATCAAAAAAGCAGGAGCTTGGTACTCTTACAAGGATGAGAAAATCGGGCAAGGTTCTGAAAATGCTAAGAAATACTTGGCAGATCACCCAGAAGTCTTTGATGAGATTGATCATCAAGTCCGTGTTCAATTTGGTTTGATTGATGGAGAAGAAGCTGCTGAAAGCAAAAAAGATGAAGCAGTTCAAGCAGATTCTGTGAATGAAGAGGTAACTCTTGACCTAGGCGATGAGCTTGAAATCGAAATTGAAGAATAAGCTGTCAAAGTAGTGGAGAAATTCACTGCTTTTTCGATTCTTTGTTCAATATTTCAGATTGCCTATAGTTTGCTGTTTCTTGTCGCTCCTCTAGAAAGCTGATATAATAGCCTTATGAATAAAAAACGAACAGTGGACCTGATACATGGTCCGATTCTTCCCTCGCTCTTAAGCTTCGCCTTCCCAATCTTGCTGTCCAATATTTTTCAACAGCTCTATAATACTGCTGATGTCTTAATCGTTGGGCGTTTTCTTGGTCAAGAATCCTTGGCTGCAGTAGGGGCTACGACAGCGATTTTTGACCTGATTGTAGGTTTTACTCTTGGTGTCGGAAATGGCATGGGGATTGTTATTGCTCGCTATTATGGAGCTCGAAATTTTACAAAAATCAAGGAAGCAGTGGCAGCCACCTGGATTTTAGGTGCTCTTTTGAGTGTTGTAGTGATGCTACTGGGCTTTCTTGGTTTGTATCCTCTCTTGCAATATCTGGATACACCTGCAGAAATCCTCCCTCAGTCCTATCAATATATTTCTATGATTGTGACCTGTGTCGGTGTCAGTTTTGCTTATAATCTCTTTGCAGGTTTGTTGCGGTCCATTGGGGACAGTCTAGCAGCGCTTGGATTTCTGATTTTCTCTGCCTTGGTTAATGTGGTTCTGGATCTCTATTTTATTACGCAATTGCATCTTGGAGTTCAATCCGCAGGACTAGCTACCATTATTTCGCAAGGCTTATCAGCGGTTCTTTGCTTTTATTATATTCGTAAAAGTGTGCCAGAACTCTTGCCACAGTTTAAACATTTCAAATGGGACAAGGTCTTATACGCGGATCTCTTGGAGCAAGGTTTGGCTATGGGCTTGATGAGTTCAATTGTGTCCATCGGCAGTGTGATTTTACAGTCTTCTGTTAATACCTTTGGTGCCGTAATTATTAGTGCCCAGACGGCAGCTAGACGCATTATGGCCTTTGCCCTTCTTCCTATGACCGCTATTTCTGCTTCTATGACGACCTATGCTTCGCAAAATCTTGGTGCTAAGCGACCAGACCGCATTGTTCAAGGACTTCGAATCGGCAGTCGTTTAAGTATATCCTGGGCAGTTTTTGTTTGTATCTTCCTCTTTTTTGCCAGTCCAGCCTTGGTTTCCTTCTTGGCTAGTTCGACGGATAGCTACTTGGTAGAAAATGGCAGTCTCTATCTGCAAATCAGCTCAGTTTTTTATCCCATTTTGAGTCTCTTGTTGATTTATCGCAATTGTTTGCAGGGTTTGGGGCAAAAAGTCCTTCCTCTGGTATCTAGTTTTATCGAACTAATCGGGAAAATCGCTTTTGTGGTTTTGATTATCCCTTGGGCAGGATATAAGGGAGTTATCCTTTGCGAACCCTTAATCTGGGTTGCCATGACCATTCAACTGTACTTTTCGCTTTTCCGTCACCCCTTGATAAAAGAAGGCAAGGCCATCTTGGCAATTAAAGTGCTCTCCTAGCTGTATTTGCTAAATAAAATCCATTTCCTCTAGTGAAAATCGAAAAAACTTGTGTTATAATAAGAAAGATTAAAATGTGAAAAAAGGAGATTCCTAATGGGACGTAAATGGGCCAATATCGTAGCTAAGAAAACGGCTAAAGATGGAGCTAACTCTAAAGTATATGCAAAATTTGGTGTAGAAATCTATGTAGCAGCTAAAAAAGGTGATCCAGACCCAGAATCAAACTCAGCTTTGAAATTCGTTATCGACCGTGCTAAACAAGCTCAAGTGCCAAAACACGTTATCGATAAAGCTTTGGATAAGGCTAAAGGAAACACAGACGAAACCTTTACAGAAGGACGTTACGAAGGTTTTGGACCAAATGGTTCTATGCTGATTGTTGATACTTTGACTTCAAATGTCAACCGTACAGCGGCCAATGTCCGTGCAGCCTTCGGTAAAAATGGCGGAAACATGGGTGCTTCAGGTTCGGTTTCATACCTCTTTGACAACAAGGGAGTTATCGTATTTGCAGGTGAAGATGCCGATGCAGTCTTTGAGCAATTGCTTGAAGCAGATGTGGATGTGGATGATGTAGAAGCAGAAGAAGGTACAATCACAGTTTACACAGCTCCAACTGACCTTCACAAGGCTATCGTTGCCCTTCGTGAGTCAGGTGTCGAAGAATTCCAAGTGACTGAATTGGAAATGATTCCTCAGTCAGAAGTGGAATTGTCAGGCGATGACCTTGAAACCTTTGAAAAACTTTACAGCGTTCTTGAAGACGACGAAGACGTACAAAAGATTTATACGAACGTAGACGGGTTCTAATATAAAAAGCGAACAGACTTACTAGCTGTTCGCTTTTTATATTAGAACTTAGACTCAGGTTTCAGAATCGTTTTGTTGCTTGCTTTTTTCTAGACCTAGACCGACTGCATGTTTTTGGACGAGCAAGAGCTGTCCATTGTCCTGTTTTGCAAAAGTTAAGGTAACAGTCTTAGTCTTGTCTCCAATAGAGATATAGGTGATTTTTTTCGTATTGTAACCCCCAAGAGTGAAGTCAAACTCGGAATCTGGCTTTCCGTGTTTGTTGATAATATCCTCGTAGGTGGTACCACCTTTTCCTTTGTTGTCAAGGTCACCTTCGATTAAGGCGTCGAACTGTTCTTGGGTCCAGGCGAAGGTATCGTCTGTCAAGCCGCTTTTTTCTTCGCGTTCCATTGAGGCACTCGTATTCATGTAGGAACGGTTAAACTCCTTGGCATACTCTTTGTAGACATCAGCGTATAGTGCCTGACTCGTAAAGAAAAGTACAACAGAGGCAACTGCCAGGGATGTTCCGATAATAGCTATTGTTTTCCGTTTTTTGAGGTTGACGATAAGGCCGATAATCCCCAAGATAAATGCGACGATGGCGATGAACAACGATAGATAGTTAATAAACGGGATCCAGGATCCTAAAAGTGCGATGGCTCCAAAAATGGTTGCTAAGATTCCTAAAACTCTTTGTTCTTCTGGTTTCATTTGAAAGTTTTCTCCCTTCATTGAGTGAATGGATTTCTATCCACAGTAGTTAGCGCTTATTATATAAAAGATATTGCCTAATGTCAATTTAAACTAAGATAGTTCTCTAGGAAACTTTTTTCTTGACATCTTTTCTGAAAATGATAAAATAGTTCTTATGAAAACTTATTTAGTTCTCAGGAGAACCAAATGCGATGGTTAGAAAGGAGTAAGTATGGATAAACCGATGTTGGTTTTAAAACGTTTTGGACACCAGGTACATCTGATGGTACAAAAGGAAGCCAAACGTTGTGGTATTGAATTTATGGGTGGACCTCAAGGACAAGTCCTGCGTTTTTTAGGTTGGCGTGAGCATGAACAAGAATTAACGCTCATCAAGGATATTGAACAAGAACTCAATATTAGCAAGTCTGTTGCTAGTAATTTGGTCAAGCGTATGGTGCAAAATGGTTTGGTGGAGTTGGAGGCGAGTCCTGTTGATAAGCGGGCTAAGTTTGTTCGTCTGACGGACAAATCGCGTTCTCAAGTGCAACAGGTCAAGGCCTTCTTTGAACGTATTGACAAGCAGTTGATAGAAGGTGTAGATGAAGATGAATTACTGATTTTTGAGAAAGTTCTTGCTCGACTACAAGCCAATGTAGAAAGAATAGGAGGGGAAGATGAAGAAACTTGCTAAGCGTATTACAGGAAAAGAATGGGGGATGATTTTACTAGCCATTCTCTTTACCTGCTTTTCAGTTTATCTAGAGTTGGAAGTGCCGACCTATATCTCTAAAATCACTGATTTACTAGGAACTCAGGGAACCAACTTGGATGAGTTATGGCAGCCGGCAAGCATGATGGTGGGAATGTCCTTTCTAGCCTTCTTATCCGCAGTTGCAGTTGGATTTTTTGCTTCCCGAGTGGCTGCTTCTTATACTAGTAGGCTGAGAAGTGATATTTTTAACCGAGTTTTGGATTACTCGCAGACAGAGATTAAGAAATTCTCTATTCCCAGTCTTTTAACTCGTACCACCAATGACATTACTCAAGTTCAAATGTTGATTACTATGGGCTTGCAAGTGGTAACACGTGGTCCAATTATGGCTATCTGGGCTATCGGGAAGATTCTAGGTCATTCAGAATACTGGCTCTGGGCCGTACTTGTAGCAGTGATTGTCAACGTCCTGATGACGACTGTTTTGATGACGCTGGCCTTTCCAAAACAGTCCTTGATTCAGGGGCTGACAGATAAACTGAACAGTATCACTCGTGAGAGTTTAACAGGTATTCGTGTCGTTCGTGCCTACAATGCTGAAGAATACCAAAATGAAAAATTTACAGCAGCAAATGATGAATTGACACGCTTGAATTTGTTTGTCAACCGTCTTATGGCTATTTTGAACCCTATCATGATGGGGATTTCAAGTGGTTTGAGTGTGGCGATTTACTGGATTGGGGCCTATGTGATTAACGACGCTGCTCCGATAGCGCGTCTGCCTCTCTTTAGTGATATGATTGTTTTCATGTCTTATGCCATGCAGGTTGTCATGGGCTTCCTTCTCATGGGAGCACTCTTCATCGTTCTTCCCCGAACTATGGTCTCTGCCAAGCGGATCAACCAGGTTTTAGATTTGCATTCTTCTATCCAAAACCCTGCTCAATTGCAGCTGGCTGATGAAAACCTCAAAGGTCAGGTCGAATTTAAGGATGTGACCTTCCGCTATGCGGCAAATTCGGAGGCAGTTATCGAGCATGTTAGTTTTAGAGCAGAAGCTGGTCAAACAGTGGCCTTTATTGGGTCAACTGGTTCTGGTAAGTCTACTCTAGTTAATCTGATTCCACGTTTCTACGACGTATCAGCAGGAGAAATTCTGGTGGACGGTGTCAATGTTCAAGACTATGCCTTAGAAGATTTGCGCAACAAGGTTGGTTATATTCCTCAGAAAGCGGTTCTCTTTTCAGGTGATGTCAAGTGCAATCTAGACTTTGGACACAGTCAAGAAACACCACTTAGTGAGCAATCTATGTGGCAAGCCTTGGAATTGGCCCAGTCTAAGAACTTTATCGAAGACAAGGAAGCTGGCTTAGAGTCAGAAGTGGCCCAAGGAGGAACCAACTTCTCAGGTGGTCAAAGACAGCGTCTGGCAATTGCGCGTGCCTTGGCTCGGAAGCCAGAAATCCTCATCTTTGATGACTCCTTCTCAGCCTTGGACTACAAGACAGACCGTGTCCTACGCCAAGATCTAGCAGAGAAAACCAAGTCTATGACCAAGCTTATCGTTGCACAGCGTATTTCAACGATTATGGATGCAGATTTGATTTTGGTCTTAGATCAAGGAAAAGTCGTGGGACAAGGCACCCACAAGGAACTTCTAGCTAATAACGAAGTTTACCAAGAAATTGCCTATTCACAACTATCGAAGGAGGAATTGGAACATGGAAAATAAGAAAATGTCTCTTTGGAAACAGAGCAAACCCTATCTTGCAGGCCTCCAGTTTGCCCTTTTGATAGCCTTTCTAGCAACAATCGTATCCAATATCATTACTGTATATGGTCCAACCCGCATCAAGGAAATGACTAATATTATTGCCAGTGGTCTGGAAACAAGTGTGGATGTCGCGGCGGTTGCAGATATTGGTGGTTTTTTGGCCGTGATTTATGTGATCGGACTTCTATCAAATTATTTGCAGGCCTTTCTGTTTACAACAACCATTCAACGTTTTTCAGAGCGTTTAAGAACAGCCATTGCAGAGAAAATTAATCGCCTACCATTGAGATATTTTGATGGACACTCTCAAGGAGATACCTTGTCTCGTGTAACCAATGACGTTGACACTGCAGCCCAGTCCCTCAATCAAAGTCTGGGAACAGTTCTTTCATCCACTTTACTGGTCGTGGCAGTCTTGATTACCATGTTTGGGATGAACTGGATTTTAGCCTTGGTGACGGTTGTGTCAACCCTTATTGGTTTTGCTTTCGTGTCTGTCTTTATGGGCAAATCACAGGGATTTTTTAAGAGTCAGCAACAGGATTTGGCAGCTGTAAATGGTTATGTGGAAGAAATGTACTCTGGCCATAATGTGGTGACCAGTTACAATGCCATCGAGAGTACGAAAGAAGAGTTTGCGAAATTAAACAATCGTCTGTATGATAGTATCTGGAAATCTCAATTTATTTCAGGGATTATGATGCCGATTATGATGTTTATTGGTAACTTTAGCTATGCCTTGGTGATTATCGTTGGTGCAGCCTTGGCTTTAAATGGACACATCAGTATCGGGATTATCGTTGCCTTTATGGCCTACGTTCGAATCTTTTCTCAGCCTCTTTCACAAATCGCCCAAGGGATTACTAGTCTTCAGCAGGCTAGTGCAGCCATGGGACGTGTCTTCGAATTCCTGGCTGAAGAGGAAATGGGAGACGAATCCCATAAAGAAAGACAATTGAGTGATATGAAAGGTCAAGTAGTCTTTGATCGAGTCTCCTTTGGTTATACACCAGAGCGAACCATTATTCATGACTTTTCTGCGACCGCTCATGCAGGTCAAAAGGTTGCCATTGTCGGACCGACCGGAGCTGGTAAGACAACTATTGTCAACCTTTTGATGAAGTTCTATGAGATTGATAAGGGAAGTATCCGTATCGATGGTGTAGATACCAAAGAGATGAAGCGTTCGGAAGTACACGATGCCTTTTCAATGGTCTTGCAGGACACATGGCTCTTTGAAGGTACTATTCGCGACAATCTTATCTATAACCAAGAGGGTATTAGTGATGAGCGCGTGATTGAAGCTAGCAAGGCTGTAGGGATTCACCACTTTATTATGACCCTACCAGATGGTTATGATACCGTCTTGGATGATACAGTGACTTTGTCTGTCGGGCAAAAACAACTCTTGACCATCGCTCGTGCTTTGCTGAAAGATGCACCGCTCTTGATTTTAGATGAGGCGACCTCTTCTGTTGATACTCGGACGGAAGAATTAATCCAGAAAGCCATGGACCGTTTGATGGAAGGTAGAACTTCCTTTGTCATCGCCCACCGCTTGTCAACCATCCGTAATGCTGATCTGATTCTGGTCATGAAAGATGGCAATATCATCGAGCAAGGAAATCATGATGAGCTGATGGCGCAAGCTGGTTTCTACGCTGACCTCTACAACAGTCAATTTACAGAAGACGAAGCAGAAGAATAAATCGAAAGAAGGCTTGACGGCCTTCTTTTTCTGCACTATACTAGAAGGCAAGTGCTTCCCTGCAAGCAATACTCTTCGAAAATCTCTTCAAACAGCGTCAGCTTCGCCTTGTCGTAGGTATGGTTACTGACTTTGTCAGTCCTATCCACAACCTCAAAGCAGTGCTTTGAGCAGTCTGCGGCTAGCTTCCTAGTTTGTTCTTGGATTTTCATTGAGTATAAAATTTGAGTAAGTGATGAGAAAATATATGAAAAATTATCAAGAATGGTATGACCACATTGCTGGTAACATTGGAAATAATCCCTTTCTTCTGAGCTTGTTAAGAACTTTCAATCGGTTCATGACAGTAGTTATGCCTATAGTTTATCTGACCTTGTTAACCACTATCTATTTCCGAGAAGGATTTGGGAAACAGGCCTTGATGTATGTGTTTATTCCTGCATCAGGTTTTGTGATTTTGTCCTTTCTTCGTAAGAAAATCAATGCCTCTAGGCCTTATGAGGAATGGAATATTAAACCCTTGCTTGACAGAGATAGTCCTGGTCAGTCTATGCCCAGCCGTCATGTCTTTTCAGCAACCATTATCTCCATGGCTTGCTTGCATGCTAGTCTAACTATGGGGATGATTTGTTTGACATTATCAGCCTTCCTAGGTCTAGTGAGAGTCTTAGGTGGAGTGCATTTTCCAAAGGATGTAGTGGTTGGCTATATTTGTGGTCTTGTGTGGGGTGTGCTTTTCTTTCTATTTTGACCTGTAAGTTAAGGTGATCCCACAACCACTTACGGGTCTAAAGTAACCACTTGCTTTTTTGCTCTTGTTTTCTTATTTTAGCTTTGATATAGTAGAGTCAGAAAGGAGATGGAATGAAGTTACGAATCGAAATTGACAGCAATTTAGAGGAAACTGAAATTGTCATCAAGGCAGCGGCTTTGACAGATGAGATTGCGGATTTACAGCGGCTTTTGCAAGAGTCCAAGTCTCCTAGGTTGATTTTTTACAAGGGAACAGGTGAATATTATCTGGACTTATCAGAAATTCTCTTCTTTGAGACGGAAGGTAGCAAGATTTATGCTCATACCCAGAAAGATGCCTACGAGGTTCGGCTTAAACTCTATGAGTTGGAGTCTATCCTGCCCCGTTATTTCAGTCGGGTATCCAAGTCGACTATTGCAAATATCCGTCAGGTTTACTCGGTGGACAAGTCCTTTTCAGGAACGGGCACCATTTCCTTTTATCAGACCCACAAGGAGGTTCATGTCTCACGGCATTACCAATCCCTCCTAAAAGAAAATCTAAGAAACATGAGGTAAGAACATGAAAAAGAAAGTATTTGGTATTGTGTTGCTTATTTTTGCAGCTTTAATATTATTACAAGGAAATTTTGGAATCCCTTCTTTGGGAGGGCAAATTTGGCCCTTGATTGGTATTGCTTTTTTTGCCTACCAATCAATTGGAGCTTTGTTGCGTCGCCACTTAACTTCAGCCTCTTTTACAGCTCTAGTAGCCTTAATGATTGCTAACCACTTTTATGGCATTTTACCAATTCCAAATCAGACACTAATCTGGGCAGGAGTTCTAATTGTTCTCGGAGTAAACATGCTGACTCATTCTAACAGAACTTGGAATGGGAAAAAATGGTGGTATGATGGTAAAAAGACCATTCTTATAGATAAGGAAGTTGCTTTTGGGACTGGGACTTTCTACAAGCAAAATCAAGAATTGGTAGACGACCAAGTAGAAGTTGGTTTTGGAAATGCCAAAATCTATTATGACAATGCAGAGATTTTAGGAGATAGCGCAACTCTGAAAGTGGAAGTCGGTTTTGGGAATGCAGTTATCTATGTTCCTAAACATTGGGGAGTTGATTTAAAGGTAGAAACTTTCTGTGGCGTAGCCAAGGCAGATACTCCTCTAGCGCCAACCAGCAAAACCTTGATTATCCGTGGAGATGTGGCCTTTGGGAAGTTGGGAATTGTCTACGTTAAATAAAAAAATCTTCCCTAAGTGTCTAGAGTTTTGGGAAAGTGAACAATTAAATATCATATAACCTGAGAGGGCGAGAAAATCGCTCTCTTTTTTCGTTGTAAAAATTAAAGAAAGGAGAAAAATGTCAGATAATCCAGAATTGATGGGATATATTTAGGGAAATAAATTATATACCTTGATTCGATAATTTATTTCATTGTCCCTTTAAAACAGATTTTCTCATTATCCATTATGATATAGCTGTGAATTAACACTAGCTTGTGACAAGAAAGGATTACCTATGAAACAACACCAAACAAAGGTCTCAAGGTTGACTAGAGACGTAATGATTTTAGATTTGATGAATACAATGGGATGGACTAAAAGCCGTGCTATTGCAGCTATTGAAGAGTTAGAACAAACTCATCTTGTCTATTTTCCTGAAGCTGGTGGCTTGAGATTACAAGTTGTAGGAGGCTACTAATGGCAGATATCACGATTGACCAACTAGCCACTCTAACTTTTTATCAAATTCCAGAAATATTTTTCACCCGTATTCAACACAACGAGAACGGCTATGTCAAATTGACTAGTTCTTACACGGGTCTCTCATCTGATGCTAAGTTAGCTTATGGCGCTCTTTATAATCGTTGTAAATTAAGTATCAGTTCATTCCAGAAGGGAAATAGAGATTACGTTGATGAAAATGGAGCGGTCTTTCTAATTTTTACAGTTTCTGACCTGATGCTACTATTGGACAAGGGAAAGATGAAAGTTACTAAGATCAAGAAAGAACTGCAAGAACATGGTCTCTTACGAGAAGTTAGGCAAGGACTCAATAAGCCAAATAGACTTTATCTTCAGCTAGTGGATGCTAATTTAGAAATAGTGGAGCACTATTCATCTGATGGTGAGTTACTGAAGAGGGTTAATGCTTTTGGTAAAGTTCTCTATGAAAAAGCACCCCAAAGCCTTGATAATAGCGAAAGTATCAAAAACGGACGTCCGCAAAATGGACTTCAAAACGTCCACGAACCGGACGGAATAAATACAGAGAGGAGTCAGACAGAATCCTCATACGATACTAATCGATACGAGGACGAGTCATCTTTATCTGACTTATCAATCTCTGAAGCATTCAAAATGGGGCAACATGGTTTTCTTTCTCCTCAACTAGTTCAGAAACTCAGTTTGTTTGGAAAAGATGCAAAAATTCTTGAAAATAAAATCTATCAATCAAAACGCCAAGTTGAGAAGAATTACAACAACCTCTTAGCTGATCAGGAAATTTATGGAGAGGTTTGGCTGCAGGATCTTGAACGTGAGCTTGATAAATTGATTTTCAAAATTAAAACAGGAGAGGCTGAAGGAAAACCAATCCAGAATGTTCCGGCATACTTCTACAAAATGATGATTCGTTTTTGGAAGATGGCTCTACTCATCGAAAAAGAACAGGGCTTCATGGAGGTATCAGGACAAAGTGAGTACGCTAGACAATACCCTGCTGGGTGTCATAGTCTGATTGCGTACTATTATCCAGATAAACTGTCGGAGACGAAACTGAATCAATATTTAGTCGAATTGTCGAAGAACACCGAAACTTGCTAAAAGAAAGAGAGTTGATTTCATGGGATTGTTTAATAACCAAGAGAGAATGAACAGAGGGCAAGCTATGAAAGCTACACCTTCCCAACCAGTTCAAGAGATTGAAATGATTGTAGAGTATTTTGATAAAACGGTAGAAAGTATTTCCGTCACTTCCAACTTGGAGGAACTAGAAAAATTGGTATCAAGTTCATTTGGAACAGGAGCGAGTATGAATTTTACATCAGCGACTCCACCGTTTTCTATCAATCCTAGATGGGTGAAGAAGATAACTTATCGGACAAAATAAGGAACAATATCAGGAGGATAGTAATGTTTAAACTAGTTACAATGGCTTTATTATTGATCTTAGCTTATGGAATAGGGCTTGTCATGCTGGAGCTGAAGAATGCTCCTCTGATGGATGATGAAACACTATCAAGTCCAAATAATGAAGGAGACAAGTAGATGTGAGGAAACAAACACAAAATCGTATCAGAGACTTACGAAAAAATGCCAGGTTGTCACAACAAGCCTTGGCTGATCAGATAGGGGTGTTTCGCAACACCATATCGAACTGGGAAACAGGATATAGTCAGATAAGTCTGGAGAATGCTAAAAATGTGGCAGAATATTTCGGGGTAACCATTGACTACCTGTTAGGGTCAGAATCGGACCAAATGTAGTCCAGTTAAATCCATTTTGACCGAGAAGTCATTAAACTACAGACCTTTGAAAACTGAATACAAGGCTTGCCCTGATACAGCGTGGCTATGGATAAAAAAGAAACGGGGGCGAGCAGCAAACTAGAAAAGGATATCTAGTCCAGCCACTGAACGAAAAAGCATGATAAAGATCATAAGCTGAAGGAGTAAGGGTTCCTAGACTATAAACCCAGCGCATGAAATACCGATGTAAAAATACGTTTTTACACAGCACGGCGTTATTTCGCCTTTCAACTTCAAGGAGAAATCTATGATAGATGAAACAACGGTCCGCTTAAGGGACTTAAAAAACTTAGGAAAACAAGGAGGTGCGACAGCTCGCTTAGAGGACGGAACAGACCTTATCCTGAAGCCAGACTATGCAGTCAAACAGGCTAGAGGATACGTAGACGGTGTTCTAAAGGATGTTGAATTTCATTTGCCTTATAAAAAGGTTTATGATCAAATTCGCACTATCAAAAAAGGAAGCCACATAGTGGCTAGGAAAGTCAGAAGTCCATCGGGAGTGGAACTTCGCTTGACAGGAAAAGGCTACCAGCCTAAGAATACTAAAAATTAGAAAAGGAAAAATCACAATGAACAAGAAACAAGTATTAGCTACACTCGCACTTTCAACTCTCGCGCTTTCACAAGCTGGTTATGTATCAGCAGACGAAATTGCACCAATTGATTCTTCTGCTCCAGCGACAGAAGTTGTTACGCCGACAGCACCAAGCGCTTCAACAGAAACAGAGGCTCCAGCAAATCAGTCAACAGAGCCTTCAGTTACTCCAGTTGATCCAACAGCTCCCTCAGACAAGGATAACGCAGGAAGCCTTGACGGAGTGCCAGCTGATAAACCAGCACCTTCAGATAAGGCGCAAGACAAGGATAATGCAGGTAGCCTCGATGGTGTTCCAACACCATCAGATAAACCACAAGACAAAGACAACGCAGGAAGTCTTGACGGAGTGCCAGCTGATAAACCAGCGCCTTCAGATAAGGCGCAAGATAAAGATAACGCAGGTAGCTTAGATGGTGTTCCAGATGAAAAGCCAAAAACTACTGATCAAGCGAATCAGAAAGGAAAGTCACAAATTGGGACAACATCTACATCAACTGGACAGGTTGTCCATGATGTAACTAAAGAGCCCGTTGAAACAAATACAGGTGCGTCTATTGTTAGCACCCAAAACGGAAACGTAGTCCTTTCAGATGGTTCTGTAGTGGCTCCAGAAGAAGTTGGTGGAACAGTTAACGAAGATAAGACTATCTCTGTTACTGATTCAGAAGGCAAACTCAAAACACTTCCAAACACTGGGACTGCAGAAAGCATTCTGGGTGCTATTGGAGCCATGTTGTTGACAGCAGTCAGCTACGTCTACAAGAAGAAAATGTTTTAAGGTGAAATGGAAAGGGAAACAATTAAATGACAGAAAAAACACAAGGACACGGATATTTCCGTAAGAAAAAATGGGCTAAAGGCCTAGTATCAGGAATTGCAGTTGCAGGTATTGTAGCCTTCTCTGCAGGTTCTGTATTGGCGGATGAAGCAGTACAGCCTGAAAGCAAAAACGACAACAACACATACGCTAAACAAGCTGGTAAGGCAACAGGAAGCCAGCCTGTAGCGATTGATAATAGTGCAGTCACAAAGGCTGCTTCAACTGCTAAACAAGCTGGAGTAGTTGTGTCTGAGACATCAAGCGTTGATAAGGGTACAGATACTACTTCATCAAATCTTGAGCAGTCTAAGGGTGAAATTAAACAAGACCAGGATAAGCAAATCAAGGCACTTGAAGAAACGACTGCAAAACAAGTCGAAAACAATACAGCCTTCAAGGAAGCGCAGGAAGCCATTCAAGCTAATAATAGCTTTGTGGCCACTGAAAAAGACAAGCACGAACAATCAACAACTGTCACAGTGACGAATGACGGTTCGACTGCCACAGATGGAACTGCTGACAAAAACAAGCAAGCTACTAAAACAGCTAAGAAAGTCTTAGAAGAAAACCAGCAAGCTGTCTCAACCTACCTGGGTGAAAAAGCTAAGTATGATGCTACTGTCAAACAAGCTACGATTTTGAATCAGGCTGTAGAAGCCGCTGCTACAGACTTGAAGAAACAGGACGTAACGGTTAATGTAGTGACACGTACAGTTTCTTCAGTCGCAGAAGTAGAAGCATTGAAGAAACAAAATGATCAGGCTATTGCGACTGCAAAAGGCAAAGTGGAGCTTAACAAAGCCCTGATGGCTGCCTACACAGAGAAGAAGAATGCTAGTGATCAAGTCAATCAAGATGCTGATCGTAAGTTAGCTGAATTGAAAAACACTGGTGTACTTCTCAATTCTAAAACCCAAGAAATTTCTTCAGCTGATGAAGCTAAGCAAATTGGGAAACAAAACCAAGCAGCTTATGATCAAGCTAAGCGAGCCCAATCTGAATGGCAGAAGAAGTACGATGAGCTTCGTGCTAAGACAAGCACGGAAGGCTACACTAAAGAAGTAGTCTTGCAAGCACTTAGCATTGCGACAGCAAATCCTGAAGCAACAGTGGAGTCCTCTGCTCCAGGAGCGCAGGTAACTACTAAAGATTACATTGCCTCATCAAATGGAACATCAGGCTATACTCGTGTTCTTGACTCGACTAAAGTCTTGAAATACAAGGATGTAGGCACTGGATGGAAAACAGAAGTTGACTACACAAATCTGAAAGGTTTGACTGTTTCAACTGCAGATGGTAAAAAGCATGATATTTCTCGTATCCATCGAAAATTTGAAATCCTTAATCAAGGAAAAACTGGCTTGAATGATGTCTACGTCTTGAATGATCCAACAGAAGGATTCGTAGTAGCTCGTAATGATGGAGCTGGTGGAGCTGCAGACTACATGAATTTCTTGGTTACGGATACCTACTACTACAACGTGGATGGGAAAGAAGTAGCGTTCAAAGCAAGTGAAAAGACACCTGCAACGTTGACGTATTCCTCACTAAACCATAATCTTATTGGTTGGGAAGGTGCGAAAGCCATTAACGGAACTCATGTTGAAATTAACGGCTCAACTGTAACATATAACAAGGATTATGGTTATGTTTACGCTGAAGAGTACAATCGTCAAGAAGATGTGGGGCATGTTTGGGATACATCTGACTCACCTTACCAATACAAGGGCGCTGCACTTGGTGTCTTTAAGGAAGGGACAGCCTTCACAACCGAATTTATTCAATGGGATGGACCAGATAATCCAAGTGGCCAAACCTATTGGTTCGCTTTGAATACAAAGGTTGTAACGCCAGTCGTTGAAGTTCCAGCTACTGCAACTATCACAAAAACAACCGTGAAGCCAGTTAAGACTGAACCTGTATCAGCTGAATTGGTTAAAGCGAAAAATCCAGTTAAGCCAACCTTGGCTCTTAAAACACTTTCTGATACGAAAAATCAGAAGTTATCAGTAAACTATCATGGCTATAAATTGCAGTATAAGCCAGTTGTCAGCAAATCTGTAGCAGATACAGATAAGACCAATACAAACGGTCAAACAGTTGCTAAAAACGCTACACAGCTCTACACATTGAATCATGACAATATCTATGCGAACCTGAAAAAAGGGGACAAGATTACCATAATTGATCCACTCGAAGCTGGAGCAGTTCCTGATGTAGCTGTCACAAAAGCAGCGGCAGAGAAAGCAGGGTGGACTGTTTCATATAATGCAGGAAAGAATACATATACCTTTACTGCTACCTATCAAGGAAAACGCCTAGAAGCTCCAGTGATTACCTGGAAGCCAATCTATGATAAAGGATTTTACGATAATACCTACAAGGTTTTAGTAAACGACTATGAAGTTTTCTCAAACCCTGTTACGAACTACACACCGAAACCACCAAAACCAGTCAAAGCTGTCCTGGATCGTTCTGGTAAGAATATAAACGGGGCGACAACATTTGATTGCAACGTGACTTTCCGATTGATGACAGATTACAGCCCTTACACCAAAACACTTGCTTCAACACAAGCGATTGGTAAGAAGTTTGCTATCCTGGATGATGTTCAAGACAATGCCTTCACAGTTGACCACAGCAAGATCAAGATGACTGCTGCAGGACAAGATGTGAAAAATCTCTTTGATATGTATCACGTCCTTTCAGACAAAGGTCGTACAGATGCAATCAATAAGATTCTGAAGGAATTGAACTTGAATCCTAAAGGTGAGTTTTATCTTTGGGTAGCAAAAGATTCCAAGAGTTTCTATCAAAACTACGTGAAACCAAATAAGAATGTTACTGTTGATCTCCCAGCTAAACTCCTGGTTAAAGCAGGGGAAATCGTGAAGAACGATTTTAAACAGATTGATTTTGGTAATAGTTATCAGTCAAATCTTGTAACAGTTGAGGTTCCTAACGTGAAACCCGAAAAGCATGCGCTTGATAGAACAGGTAAAAAGGTTCTTGATGGCAAAGAAGTTCAATTAGGCGACTATATCCAGTATTTTCTTAACGGTGTTACTGTTCCAGAAAAACATGATACGTTGTACCAATATGACGGTTTGGATAAACTCGATACGAAGCATGATCGCTATACTGGTAATTGGAAAGGTATCATCAAGGGTACAGAATATACAGCAGAAAAAGAGCTTGTGTTGCCTTATGACGTGACATTGAAAAATGGTAAGGTTATCAAAGCAGGGGATAAGATTGCCAAAGGTAGCACTTATGCCTTTACATTTGAGTTTAACCAAGGTACCAATTCAGAGTTCATCAAGAAACTTGTGACTGTTAAGTGGGATGCCAAAGGTGGTCAATGGTCTTACGTTATCAATCAAGACTTCCTTAACTCCCTAGGAGTTAAAGGTACCTTTGATGCTGACTTCTACATCGAGGTTGAGCGTATTGAAACTGGTGATAAGATTGAGAATACCTTCATCAATATTGTCAATAAACAAGAAATGACCGCTAAGGTTATTACTCGTACACCAGAACCACCTAAACCAAAACACCCAGAAAAACATGCGCTTGATAAAACAGGTCAGAAAGTTCTTGACGGTAAAGAAGTTCAAATGGGTGAATTGATTCAGTACCTTCTTGACGGTGCAACTGTTCCAGAAAGACACCATACGTTGTACCAATATGACGGTTTGGATAAACTCGATATGAAGCATGACCGTTATACAGGTAATTGGAAAGGTGTCATCAAGGGTACAGAATACACAGCAGAAAAAGACCTAACGTTGCCTTACGATGTTATCCTTAAGGATGGTAAGCTTATCAAAGCAGGTGATAAGATTGCCAAAGGTAGCACTTATGCCTTTACCTTTGAGTTCAACCAAGGCACAAATTCTGAGTTTATCAAGAAACTTGTGACTATTAAGTGGAACGAGAAAACAGGGGTATGGTCTTATGTTATCAATCAAGATTTCTTGAACTCTCTAGGAGTTAAAGGTACCTTTGATGCTGACTTCTACATCGAGGTTGAGCGTATCGCAGCTGGAGAAGTTGAGAATACTTTTGTCAATATTGTCAATGGACAGGAAATGATTGCGAAGGTAACAACCCGCACTCCAGAACCTCCAAAACCAGAGCCTAAAGAACCAGGCAAGCCACAACCGCAGCCATCACTTCCAAATACAGGAACAGCAGCAAGCATGCTTCCAGTTGTGGGAATGATTTTGGGATTGTTGAGTCTTGCAGGCCTTCGTAAGCATAAAAAATAGAACATCTAGAAATTCCCCCTCATCTATGGTATAATGAAGCCATAAAAAAGAGGGGGAAGAGAGATGAGAAAGGACACGAAAATGGATGCACATGTGACTAGAAGTGGATATAGATACTACACTCCAACTCAAAAAAAATCAGAAGTCACTAAGCCTGAAGAAGAGAAGAAGTGGAAAAAAGGCCTACGTTGGCTAGGGAAAGCCATCTGGTCAGGAATGAAGAATCTACCGAGTGTGATTGTGAGAGCTGCCGTTTTGATGGTTGCGACTCCACTCATGTTTCTCCTCTTTATCTTTAATCTGATTAAGAGCTTGATTGCGACAGCAATTGGTTGGTTTGTGTTTAAGGTAGTAGTTGCGTTTCTTGTTCTGTGTTATTGGGCATTTCTAACAAAAGAAGGAACTGCTCCAGCAAGTGTTGAACTTTGGTTTAAAGATTGGACAATGCCAGAAGGTGTTCCAATCTATCACTGGTGGGAAACGACCATTATCGTTGTCTTAGCTGTAATTACAGCCCTCTCTCTAACCTTTCGTCCAGAGGATGAAAAATAGTATTAAATAAACAAAGTAGGTACTAGGAATCTTTCTTAGTACCTTTTTTATAAAAAGAAAGTGAGAAAAAAGAATGGATGCAGTTGTAGATTTTGTTAACAAAATTGGAGATATCGGTGGAATTATCGGTCTTGGTTGGGCGGCTTGGGGTGCCTGGGATTTAGTAATCGGAATCAGACGGGAATTGGATGATAAAAAGGATAAAGGACTTCAGAGTATCATATTGGGCGCAATTATTGGTGCTGTTTTAAAAGCTCTCTTTACAGCTTTGGCTTCAGGTCTTCAATCTCTTGGTTAGGATTAGAAAAAGAAGGAGGTGGTTTTATGGACCAATCCACACTTGATCAACTAACCATGAGTCTGAAAGACTATAATGAGACAGCTTATCAGCTGATGGAGACAGTTTCAGGTTCGATGGAGAAGGTAGCAATTTTGCTTCTTCTCCTTTTTATGGGGATCAACCTCATGAATTGGCACCAACAACTTAAAAGCAATGGTGGGGAGCTGTCTTTTCAGCTTTGGATTGAAGAAATTCTCAAGTATGCCATCGCCCTATTTTTTATCCTATATGTGGATGCAATTTTTGATGCTTTATCTTGGTTGTTTAACGTTGTAATTAAGTCAGTGGCTAGAGCAAGTATTAGTCCGTATGAAACTGAGTTACCGGATTTAAAAGGAGTCAATGCTATAGCTAAAGCTATGCTCCAGTTTATTTATTGGGTTGTTGATTTTGTCGGTCAAATATCGACTAAGTTGTTGATCTTGTTGCGCTCCTTTACGCTTTACACGTATAAGGGAATTGCTAAAATTATTGTCGCTTGTTATATGGTGGATAGCTTACGTCCAATCTGCTTCGGCTTCTTTAAGCTCTATATTGCTGCTATTCTTCAGGGATTGATTCTAGTAGTTATTATCATGCTTTACCCAGCCATTGTCACGAATGATATCTTAACCGTTGATAAGACTGGAGCCTGGACAAGTGCTTTAGTTGCGATAGCTAAAGGAATCATTTACATCATTATGCTATTTGGTAGCCAACGCATGGCCAAGAATATCATGCAGGTGAACTAGATTATGGTATAATGAAGAGAGAATGCTGAAGGAGAGATGGTATGGCTGTTTCAAAGTTTTATGCAGTATGGCGAAAAGAATCCGGAGAAGAAGAGATTGTGAATGCCTTTCAAGCACTAGCTTTAAAGGGGCGAGCACAAATTATCACGACGCCGAAAGAACAGGCGACTCTTTTTGATTTGGAAACGGGTCTCAAGGTTAATCCAAGAAGTAGCCAGAAAAAAGATGGTCGCTATGTAGGTCAACCATACTTTAGTTACTATCCAGGTGAAGAGAGCCCGTTAAAGGGGTTAGAAAGTAGCTTTGAATATTCCTCTGAGCTGAATGCTTTTATCGAGGCTTTTAAGACTATTGAGAAATTTCAGATTGAATATGACAATCATACGGCTTATATTTTTCCTAAAGCTATTTCTCTGATGAAACGGATCGTATTTGAAGATGAAGACTTTGTTATTCTAAAGCTCTTGATTGATATTGATGAGACTTATCCTTATTCTGAATACTACCGTTTAAATGGTCAACTAGGTATCGAATTTTATAAAACGAGAAGACCAGAACCTGTTAAACGGATAAAATTAGCTAAAGAAGGTATTCCCTTGTTTGAAGCCAAGGCTCATTTCCCTAAGTCTACTAAGATTTATGTACCTGAAGAATTTACTTCACCAGAACAGGTTAAAAGTGTTGCTGATAGAGTGAGAAAAGTTTATCAGGAAACAAACTATAAACTGTATGGGAATTTTGATAAATACCACATAGAAGCATTTGTCTTTTTAGATGATAATGAAAGGAAGTACAAAATTTTGAAAACTTATGAGGAACAGTGTCAGGAACTCCTGACAGAAATTGAGCGATTAAGGCTATCCTATATTGAAAAATCAGGAAAAGTTGATCAACTTGATAAAAACATCGAGGAAGTGAAAATACGCTTGAGAAAGTATCGCGAAAAGGAAGAGTATTACAAGAAGTTAGAAAAGGATAATCAAAAACTAGAAGAAGATAAACGAAAATTGAAGCAGGAAAAAGGAGAGATTCTCACTGAAAATCAACGTCTAGCCAATGAATCGCAACATTTACTTAAACTGAAAAATGAAGCAGAAGAGAAGATAGAGTATTTACAAAAACGATCGTTCTGGCAAAGACTTTTCAATAAATAAAAATAGTAGGTAATGAAACAGTTCTAAAGAAGAGCTGTTTTTTTGATGAAAGGAGAGCCACATGAATTTAGAACAATTGAAGCAGGAGCGAGATGAGCTGATTAAAGATAATGAGTTTATGGATAATTTAATTAAAGAGAAGGAAGAAAAACTATGGGAAGTGAAAGTGAGAACGATTGTAGCTTCTGAGCTAGCGAGATCGGCATTGGAATCTGCTTTACGTTCTGCAGGAATTGTAGATACCTTTTACGGCCCAGATAATGGAAAGAAAGGAACAGAATGACACGTTTAGGCAGTGAATTTTTAAAGGCTTTAGATAGCTACGAAAGGCCAGTTTTAGGGTATATGACACTGAGACAGTTAGTGCTGCTATTTGGTATCGCATTGACAGTAGTTGTCACTACTATTCTCTATTGGCTGAAGGCACCTGATATAATCCTTTATGGCGTTGATATTTTATTATTAGCGCCTTTTGTTATTTTCGGGTGTTATTTTGATGAAAAAATTAAAGATGAGGTTCGTTTCCTTTTGACTAAGCAGGAACGCTCTTATCAGACAGATTATGACAGAAAGGAATATACAAGAAATGAATTTATTAGGCCGAAAGAAAACCCCGAAACTCTCTAAGGAAGAACGGGAACGGGCCAAACGTCTAAGACGTACCATGACGGCATCTACACAGAATAGTCTTAATTATCAATGGTTGATGCCTGATGGGCTCATGAAAATTACTAATGATCAATTTTCAAAAACCTATCGCCTAGGTGATACAAGCTATATTACTGCAACAGATGATGAGCGAATTGATATCATTGAAACAAACGCTGATATTTTTAATTCGCTGGACATTGACAATGATATGCAGCTATTGATCCTGAATCGTAGGGTAGAAAGCAATAGCTTATCTTCTATTCGCTATGATTTGGTTGGAGATGGATATGACGATTATCGTAAAGAATACAATGCGATGATCAATGATCGTTTTTCTCAGAAACAAAATACCTTTAAGGTGGAAAAATATCTGACGATTACAACCCAAACAGACCAGGATCATCAAGCTAGAAGAATCCTCGATGATACAGCCAGCGTTATTGAAAGTCAATACAGTGGCTTAGGAATCTCCTTTAAGGAGTTAGAGGGATTAGATCGTCTTCTTATCTTCCGAAAACTCTTGAGGCGAGAAGGTTTTATTGATTTTAACTATGAAGACATCGCTATTTCTGGATTATCCACCAGAGACTTTGTAGCTCCAAACTATCTGAAGTTTGAAAAAGATCATATGAAAATTGATGATTGTTTCGCAAGGGTGATGTATGTTAGAAAATATCCTACCTTCTTGAATGACAAACTGATTAAGAATATCCTGGATACAGGAATTGAACTGGCTATCAGTCTGCATGCGAAGCCCTGTGATACTGCAGATGCTCTGAAGGAAATCAAGACAGTCAAGTCAAGTGTACGCAGGGAAATGATCAAAAGTCAGAAGACTGCCGCAAAAGAAGGCTATGGAAGTGACTTGGCCGTTGGTGGGAAGGCTGTGGAGACATCTCGTGAAGCTGAGAAATGGACTGAGGAACTCCAGGACAATGACCAAAAAAAGTTTTCCGGTGTGATGACGATTTTCTTCATGGCTGATAGTCTGGAAGAGTTGAATATCTACACAGAGCAGGTTCAACGATCTGTCCGTAAAAACACAGTAGAACTGGATAAGTGTTACTTGTATCAGGAAGAATCCTTGAATACGATTCTACCGATTGGGATTCCATTTATCAATGTAAAACGCCGTTTTATGAGAGATATGACTACTAGCAACCTGGCCACACAAGTTCCATTTACCAACGTAGATCTTCGATCTAGCAGCCCACGTGCAATTTATTATGGTCAGAATCAGCTATCTAAGAACGCTATCACAGTTGACCGTAAAAAAGACTTGAATACAGGTTCAGGTTGTATCTTTGGGACTTCAGGATCAGGAAAGTCTGTTCTTGCTAAAGGTGGAGAGATAATTCCTACAAATCTACGTTACCCTGAAGATAATATTATTATCGTCGATCCTGAAGATGAATACAGTGATATTGGCCGAGAATTAGGTGCTGAAATCATCACAATCGCTCCAGGGTCACAACATCACTTCAACTTATTGGATCTTCCTGATAAGGATAAACTGCAGGCAGAAGATAGTGATCCGATTGGCCAAAAATCAAACCTCTTATCAACCCTGTTTGAGAATATATTATCTGAAGTATCAGACGATGAATTTGCGATGATTGACCGTGTGACGAAAAAAACCTATGATGAATTTGAAAAACCAACCTTTAAGGATTGGCAAGCCGTTTTGGAACGTCAACCTGAAGCCGTTGCTAAGGATCTGGCGCTGAAAGCAGAACCTTATACTGTTGGATCAAATGATATCTTTGCACACCCTACAAACGTCAATATGAATAGTCGCTTTATTATCTTCAATCTCAAGCAGTTGAGTGGTAAATTGAAGCCATTTGCCCTCCTGGTGATTCAGGACTTTATCTGGAATCAGGTAGTCAATAATCAAGGAAAAACTATTACATGGTTGTACTTTGATGAGTTGCAGCTATACTTCAAAAATAAACTGCAAGCAACCTTCTTTACAGAACTATACTCACGTATTCGTAAGTACGGGGCTATTCCAACAGGGATCACACAGAACCCAGAGACGGTTTTATCTACAGAAGAAGGTAGAAAGCTAGTCGCAAACTGTGAGTTTTTAGCTCTCCTGAAGCTGAAGCGGACAGACCTAGAAGCCCTGGAGCAGGTTATTCCTCTTACGCCTTCACTGGAGCGATTTGTCTTGCGCCCAAAAGCGAAAGGTACTGGTTTGATCGTGGCTGGGGATACGATTGTCCCATTTGAAAATCCTATCCCTAAAGATACCAAACTGTATCAATTGGTTGCGACAGATAGTTAAAAAAATAGAAAGAGAGGTGATTTCTTTTGTTTGAAAGTGATCCCAATCAATTAAAACAGGAGCGTAAGCGGAGAATCAAAGAAGGATCCTCCCTCAATGCTGAAAAAAAGCCTAAAGAAGCACGTTTAGACTCAAAAGTTGTGTTTAAGGAAGCTAAGAAAAATTATCGTTTAGCTGTAAAAGATTATAATCTACACAAAGGACCTCAAGCAACAGCGAGAGGTCTTTTCTTTAAGCAACAGCTTGATCGAGCAAAGTTGGAAAAACAAATTGCAACAACGCTCTATAAACGAGCTAAAAAAGCTGATGACAGCTATATTCCCAATCGTATAAAGAGACGAACAAAACAAAGCGCTCGAATGAAAGCGAGACACGACGTTGAGAAGACAGTCAGAGATAATGAGATTCTTGGAGACTGGGTTCAGACGAGGCAAAACATTCGTCAATTTAAGTACCAGGTAAACGCCTCTAAAAGAGCGTTAAATGCTGTAGGAAATCTGTCTAAGTACTCAATCAAGCATAGTTACAGTAGGGCAAATAAGACCTATAATTTTATCAGAGGGCGAGGGTATACTCGAACACCTAGAGAGTTCTCCTGGGAAGGAAAACTCAGCAAAAAGATGAAACAGGCTAGAAATCGTCTAGCTCGTTCAAAATTTGGGAAGGTATCAAGAGGTACAGGGAAGGTTTTGAAAGTTGCGACAAAGCCTCTACGTTCCATCTTATCCAATCCATTAGCGGTTAAGTCCTATTTCTTGATGTTCCTCATCTTTGCTGTTCTAGGGATATTTATGGCCATATTTGGAGGCGGTGGTCCTGTCCAACAAAATGAATTTGACCTGAATAAGTCCTGGCTTCAGATCAGTAAACGAGATCGAGAGAAGTCCAATGATAAGGTCGACTATTGGACAAACATCGATGACATGATCTTTTTCATGAACTTTCGCTACGGCAGTGAGTGGAAACCAGAAAGTAACTGGAATGAGGGAACTGGTGGAGAATGGGCTGGGACATTAGGTTTCAATCACTATTCGGATGCCTTGAATGATCTTTGGAATCATTTGAATGATGATCCTCATAATTTGAAAAAGATGGCTGATTTATATGGCTCCTCGTCAGACCTCAAGTGGGCTAAGTTGAGTGATAGCGAGTTAGAAGAGTATAAAGAGCTAGAGGAGTTGACTAAAGAGGTTGGTCGATACCCCTCTTATCAAGAATTAGCTAACCCCTTTTACCAGGAGGATGACCCTTCTTATCAAGCTCCTCTAGTTATCCTGAAGCGGTTTGGTTATACCTCTAAGAGTGAAATCTATGAGAAAACACAACTAAAAGCTTCAACAGGGCAAGCTATAAGAGCTCCTCTTGAGGGTAAAGTCAGTGTGACAGATGATACGACTGTATCCATCAAAACAGATAAAGCCATCTTTACTTATGAAGATGTAGGAAATATCCGTGTTTCTGATGGTGATCAGGTCAAAGCTGGAGACGAGGTTGGGAAGGTAACGGCAAATGGTTACCAGGTCATTCAGTATCAAAAATTGGAGGAAAAAGAGACAAAGGATAAGAAAGAAAAGTGGACATCAGTCAATCCAGGCTTTTACTTTCAATCTGTCACGTATAATCAGACAACCTCAGTCATTACTACACTTGATGGTGATCTAGGACAAAAGTCACGAGCGATAAAAGACTTCCTGAAGCAAAAGGTCCCAGGGCTAACAGATAATGGTTTGGCAGCCATGCTTGGGAACTTTGCAACTGAAAGTAATATCAATCCTAAACGTGCTGAAGGAGATTATCTTAGCCCGCCAGTAGGGGCTGATTCTTCTTCCTGGGATGATGAGTCCTGGTTAGCTATAAGTGGGCCCACTATCTATGACGGTAGGTATCCAAATATTCTTCATCGTGGTTTAGGGTTAGGTCAGTGGACAGATACAGCGGATGGTTCCACCAGGCATACTTTATTATTGAATTATGCAAAATCCAAAGATAAAAAGTGGTACGATTTAGAGCTGCAGTTGGATTTCATGCTGGAGGGAGACACTCCTTACTATATCACTGAACTGACCTCAATTCTAACCAGCACAGAAGATGTAGAGACACTTACAGAGCGTTTCCTGGTTAATTGGGAAGGGAACTCTGGAGACAAGGTCTTAGAGCGCCAGAATAATGCTAAACAGATCCACGCTTTTCTTACTCAACAAGTTCGAGGAGGTGGAGCGTTAGCATCCTCTTGGGATTTCCCTGAAGAGTATCAATCAAAAGTAGATCACCCTCCAACACAGGCTTCTATGACTACACAACAAGGAAGTGGCTACCCAGTTGGTCAATGTACTTGGTATGCGTATAATCGTTTAGTCGAACTAGGAACGATTACAGACTTATCAGGAGCTTATGGTTATCTTGGCAATGGTCAGGATTGGGTGGCAAGCCTGGTCGCAAAAGGATGGCGATATAGTACGTCGCCAACGAAAGGGGCTGTTGTATCAGTTCTAGGTGGATTTGGTGGGACACCAGGTGAGTACGGCCATGTTGCGATTGTGGAAGCTGTGAACCCAGACGGTTCATTCCTCGTTTCGGAATGTAATATCCAAGGTGTACAGGATAAGGTCCATTTTTCTGTCCTCTATCCAGCTTACTACTATACATTTGCGACACCGAATTAAAAAAGAAAGAAGGTAAATCATGAAAATGATAGATATGGAGAAATTGAAACTCCTTAAAATAGGAGGAATCCTTATAGGAGTTGTGTTAGTTCTAGGATTCGTATTCTGGATTGGAGCAGCAACCTCAGCCCAAAATAAAGCTAAAAAGGAAGCTGAAACCACACAACAAGAAACCAAAGCAGAGGGAAGCGAACTAACGCAAGAATATGTGAAGGAATTTTTGACAGCTTACTTCAATAAGCAGGATCTTGGAGAAAATAGAAATCGCTATTTGCCGTATATGACAGAAGCTGCTTACAATCAGGAAGTGAACTCTGAAGAAGAACCATCAGTACAAACCTATAAGGGCTATGTAGTGGATACGCAGCTGAAGTCTTCTGCCATCTACATCGATCAAGAAAATAATGTTGTCTTAGCTCAAGTGAGATACACTCAGACACAGTTACAGAAGAAGTATGATTATACAAACGCCCAAACAAACGTAGGATCTTCAAGAACCATACGGATTCGCTTCAGCAAGCAAGATGGGAAATATCTGGTAAATCATATTGACCCCATTTTGATTGTGGACAGCTTGAACGCCAGCGAAAAGGCAAGTATTCCATCATTAAATAAACCAAGCACTAACCAAACACAAAGTACAGAAGGGAAAAAGGAACAATGACAAAATTAGAAACTTTGGAAAAACAAAAACAGAAAGCGGAAGACCGCTTAGCTGAGTATATGACTAAAGTCAAGAGGGAAGAAGAGAGACTGAAGGAGCTAGAAACTCAAATCATTCTGGCCAAACATGAGGAACGGTCAAACTACTTGGCCAAACATAATTTAACCTGGGCTGATATTGAAACAGCTCTTGCTGAAGGAAAATTGAAAGGAACTGAAAAAGATGTACCGTTTAACCAATCTGACACAAAACACGACCACAACGTATAAGAATCGAGACCTTGTGTATCAAGCTCTGGAGCGAGAAAATGCCAAGGTGAAACACCAGGAGGCAGAGGCTGTTTTACTGGTAGAGGAACTGGATAAAAAGAATGTAGTGATCTATCAAGAAGATATTTATTTGCCATTTGAGGGAATCGCAGATAGCCTCTTCCTGAAGCCTGGTTCGATGAAACATGAGGAGGTGGGGTCAAAAGAAGCAAAAACCTCTCTCTTTAAGCGTCAGGCTAAAACAAAACGTGGAGCACAGATTCCTGAAGAAAAAGCAGAAGTCCCTTCCTTGAAGCATGAAACTCCCAAACCTCCAACCTCTTCTAAACGCTCTTTTTGGGTGTATTTAGGAAGAGTTCTGGTGTTGTTTGGTCTAGTAGGAAGTCTGACACTTGCTGGCTTATCATTTACGCTAGTTTACCACCAAGAAAAGCAACTCTCGGCCGTATCCAAGGAACTTTCAAATCTAAAAAACATTCATTCAAAAACAGGGGAACTAGATGCCTTTTCCCGTTACTTTTTACCAGTCTATTACTCTGATAAAGGGAAGATGGATGATTTTGTAGCTCCTCAGTTAGTGCTAGACAGACAACCAGGGCAACTGCAATCAGTGATTTTGGAGTCTAGCTTAATGGTCGATGAAGCAACCTATCAACTGACCTATGTAGTGGCCGTGAAAGACGGGGAAAACAGAAGTCAGAAACGCTTGGTAGTTACTGTAAAGGAAGAACCTGCAGCACGTTATGGTTTCCAGGTTATTGCGAAGCCAGAACTATCCAATTATCCAAAATAAAGGAGGGCTTATATGGATCAGGAAAAAGTCAGTCATTCCCTGGCGTTAAAAGGAAAAGTAACTCTAGAGATGACAATACAAGCTCTATATGCCCTCGCAAAAGCCCACTATGACAAGAATCAACATAAGGTAGAGAATCGAACTTTTGAAGGGGAGACGCTATTCAATGACTTTATGGCTACCAAGTCTGAAAAAGACGTCGAGAAGTTATTAAATAGTGAAGTTCACTTGGCTAAGTTGAAGCATTACCTGGAGGAGTATAAGGTAGGTTTTACTTATCATCAAAAAGATGATACAACCTATCTCTTCTTTGAAACAAAAAATCGTCCCCTGGTAGAAAAGGCTCTCAAAGATATGTTGGCAGACATCACGAAAAGCCCAGAAAAATTGGAAGAGTTTGCGAAAAAGGTGCTGAAGAAACCACATGAAATGACTCCTGAAGATAAAATCAATTACTATAAGACAAATAAGGTCTACAAAGGAATGATGCCAGTTGTTACGAAGGAGATTGGGAAGGAGAAGACACGATGATTAGAAAACCTATATGGCCCTACCTGGTGGTGGGGCTATTTTCATTTGTTATTTTCCAGTCCTTTTACCATTACTACCAACTTTCGACTGCAGCAGTACCTTTCATGGGAATGTTGCGACTTCGTTGGTTGCTAGAACACTGGGAACGCTTCTCTTTTGGTGTTTTCTTTGATTCAGGAGCCTTATATGCAGGGTTGATTGGATTTGGTCTCCCAATGCTTGTCTATGCTTCTATGGATAAGAATTTATATCGTCAGGGAGAAGAACAAGGTAGTGCTCGTTTTGCGACTTTGAAGGAAATGCGACGTTTTGAAGACGTTGATTTTGAGAAGAATATGATTTTTTCAAAACAGGTCAAAATGGGGCTATTTAACTTTCGCTTAGCCTACAATGTGCAACTCAACAAAAATGTGATTGTTATTGGTCTTCCAGGAGACGGTAAAACCTTTACGTTTGTATTGCCGAATTTAATGCAGATGAACTCAAACTTTGTTGTGACGGATCCTAAAGGAAACCTGGTACACGAAGTTGGGAAGATGCTTGAGAAGGCAGGCTATGCTGTTAAAATCTTTGATTTGATCCGTCTCAAGAACTCAGATCGGTTTAATCCTTTTCATTACATGAAGTCTGAGCTAGATATTGATCGTATCTCTGAAGCGATTACTGAGGGAACGAAGAAGAGTGAGCATACTGGTGAAGACTTCTGGGTTCAAGCAGAGTTGATGCTGCAACGTGCATTGATTGGTTATCTCTATTTTGACTCTAAGGATCCTGAAACAGGAGTCCAGTTATACATGCCAAACTTGGGTCACGTTGCAGATCTATTAAGAAATATATATCGAGAGGATCCAGATGTCCCAAGTCCTGTTGAGCAGATGTTTGAAGAATTGAACGAACATCAGCCTAACAACTATGCCTACAAGCAGTGGAAACTATTTCAAAACTTTAAAGGCGAAACAAGAAATAGCGTGGTTGCCATTTTGTCTTCTCGCTATTCTATTTTTGATCATGAAGATGTACGAAACTTGATCAGTGAGGATACCATGGAAATGGATACCTGGAATACGAAAAAGACAGCTGTTTTTATTGCTATTCCTGAAACCAATAACGCCTTTAATTTTCTTTCCTCAATCTTGTTTGCGATTGGCTTTGAGGTTCTCACACATAAGGCTGATGATATCTTGCAAGGTAAAGTACCTGGCTACAGTAGAAAAAATCTTCGCCACATTCAGTTTATCTTCGATGAGTTTGCGCAAATTGGCCGTATTCCAAACTTCGCCCAGGTTCTATCTTCTATTCGTAGTCGTGAGATGTCTATTAAGATTATCATTCAAGCTGTCAATCAGCTAGAATCACTTTATAAAAGTGATTGGAAGACGATCTTTAATAACTGTGCCACTCACCTATTTTTAGGGACGAATGACAAGGATACGATGGAATACTATTCTACAAGGTCAGGTAAGCAGACGATACGCACCCGATCCACTTCAAAATCGCATAGTTATCGGAATGGATCATCAAGTGAAAATAAACAAATTCAAGGCCGTCCACTTTTAACTCCAGATGAAGTCGCAAGAATTGGGGTAGAAGAAGGATTGGTCTTTATTTCTAAACAAAATGTCTTCAGAGATAAAAAAGCAAGTGTCTATGATCATCCTAGAAAAGATGAGATTGCAAGTTCTCCTGAAGATACAGAAAACTGGTACGAATATACTCGAAAGGGAACAGACATCGATGGCTTGCTTTTATATGCCAACGATTTGACTCCGCAGCTAAAAGAGTTATTTGTGGCCTAACATATAGAAAGGACAGAAGGATGCAAACACCCAAAACACAATTAGGATACCTGGAGAGTATCTCACAAGTTTTAGCACTAAAGCCAGAAAATTTAGCTACAGAACGTTATGCTATTTGGCAGCTATTCAAACAGGCAGATGAGGAGACTTTCTATCAATTAGCTCCTCATCTTTTTGTAACAACAAATCAGGAAGATCCATTAGTAGTTAGTGAACTAGATGCAACTCCTGAAGGTTATCTTTTATTCAAGGAATTGGTCGAGGAGGAAACAGGATGGTTTTAACAAAAGCACAGGCAAAATCGCTGGATATTTTAGAAGTAGCTCGTAGCCTAGGAATGGAAATGAAGCGAAAGTCACACCGAGAGTATTACTGGGCTGAACATGACTCATTTAAGATCGATACGGTCAAGAATACCTGGCATTGGTATTCCCAAGACCTCTTTGGTGATACCATCAATCTCGTGCAACAAATGCAAAATGTCAGCTATAAAGATGCTATGGTATTCTTGGAGACAGGTTCCTTTCCTGAAGCAAAACCAGTAGAGGAAGAGCGAAAACCTTTCAACTATACACTAGCGCCTTACGAACAACCATTTGTGGAGGCGAGAGCCTATCTCAAGGAGATTAGAGGTCTCTCTGATGATACAATCGACTTCTTCCTTGAGAAGGGAGTATTAGCCCAAGCTAAACGTAAGGATAAAGAGGGCGTTATAGAAGACGTATTGGTTTTTAAATACTTGGATAGAAATCAGCAACTGGTAGGTGCGAGCCTTCAGGGACTTGTTCCTGATCAAGAACGTCATCCAGGTAAGGGCTACTTGAAACAAACCATGTATCAATCAGAGGTTATCAGTGGCTTAAACGTTTCTATAGGCTCTCCTGAGCGTTTAATTGTGACAGAGGCACCAATTGACCTTATGAGCTATTATGAGCTTCATAAGGGCGAATTAAACGATGTTCGACTGGTTGCGATGGAAGGATTGAAAGAGGGAGTATTAGCCCACTATGTTCTTGAAATTTTACAGGATCGAGGGGAGATTGCGATGGATGAAAGGGATTACACCAAGTCTAGCGAACTAACACGTACCTCGAGATTCCTATCTGTTGCAGCAGAAACCTCTACACTTTTCCAAGATCACAAATACGATGATCTCATCACGCTGGCAGTTGATCGTGATAAAGCAGGTACAGATTTTATCACCAAACTACGTGAGAAGAAAATCCCAGTTGTCGATGCAAGACCACCACAACGTGAAGGTCAGGAAAAGACAGACTGGAATGAGATTCTGAAGCGGGAAAAACAACTGGAGAAGACTGAGGAAATTCAATCATCAAGTCACTTTCCTGACACCAGCCACCTTTCTACAGAAGATGCAACATGGTTGAAGGAAAACTGGAATAATATAGGTTTTTCAGTAGAGCCTAGAAAACAAATGGTTATTGATTCGGACAAAACAGTGACCTATGAAAAACCTTCCAATCCTCTTGGAGGTGGTAGGGAGCCCAAAAAACAAATTCAGAGCACAGAAAAAGCTCCTGAGAGTTCTCAGGAGCAAATGAATGACAGGACCAGTGGTGGCACGGGTTCTTTACAGCCTAAAGCTGAAGGCAGTACCTCACCTGTACTTGAAACAAGTACCTTTGAGCAAACTGTTACCAGTCACCCGACATCATCCTATCCTTACCTACAGTTTAGCACAAATTATGATAAAGTGCAACGGAGAACAGCGAATTATCATCCGATTACACCAGCGGATTTAAGACGATTAAATCAATATGCGCCGTCTATCCAAAGTACAGCGTCCTGGTATTTAAATGAACTGGCTGACAGTAAAATCAGCTTTGTTTATGCGGATCATGGAGAGGAGAATGTGCTTCAGGTGACTTTTCAAAAGGATAATTTTATCCATCTTTCAGGGATCAGACCTTTTGAAGAGGGAAAGGGAGCAGCAAATTTCCTAGATGATATTGCAAATGGTCAGGGGCATTATGACGGTATGTTGATTAGTAATGCAATTAAGGATAAATTACAGGTTCTTCCTATGTTGCGTGATATTTTAGATCCACATTCTTTTGTTCTAGATGATTTGAGCAGTGTTGAAAAGCTTCACAATCTCAATATGAGTGAAGCTATTAAAGCAAAAGATGAAGATTTCTTACTACTGTTTAAAGATATTGGAGATGAAAAAATTCCAGCCTCTCTTATGAAACTCAAGGGAGAGCTTGCAACTAATGTTAAATCGTTGGATGAAAAGATCATTCTCGGTGTTTATAGAGATCGAGATGGTCACATCGAGCAACTTTCAATCAATGAAGAATATGTTAAAGACAATGGTGCAGAAATGCTGTCAGTTTTGAAGAATAAGCAGTTTGAAGAAGTTTCTAAAGAAATTGAACAAACAACGCTAGAGAACACACTGAATAGCCCCCTACTTGATTCGGCTACGTTTACTCAAGTCTTAGATACTGTCTATAATTTAGGTGTGCCAGGTGACATCTCAAAAACTCCAAAAGAATTTCATCAAACCTGGAATCAGTATCTTGACTATGCGAAGCAACACAATGATAAATTTGATCAGATTGTTGCTGCAGCTGGAGAAGATAATCTCCTGGATACAAATTCAGACTTTTATAAAGAGTGGAAACAAGATCATATCTATAAGGAGAACTACCATGTACGCCTTCAATGGGCTGAGGAGCGCCCCGATGGGCCTAAATTGCCCTTTAAAGAAACAGAGCTGATACCTTATCAAGATTTTGCTAGAGAGCTTTACAAGGCCAATCAGAGCTTCTATCAGCTATATCAGGAAGGGCTAAAACAAGTGACTGGTGGTCATCCAGAAGCCTACATCTCTCCAACTAAGATCCAGTTTAGTATCTACGCTCCTGATGGTGAACTGATTCAGGATAGCATCCGTTACAATATCGGTGAGGAGATTAACCCCATCGCTCACAAAGAAAGGCTTGGAACACGAGAAATGAGAGAGTACCCAGAATTGATGAAGATAGATGGGGCCATATTCACTCCGTATCATCTGGAGAGATTGGCGAGTGAGTTAGATATTTCTCAGTTCAGTTACGCTTTAGAAGATACTCTTTACGCAGATCAACTTCTATCCCAACTCCCATTTGGAGATTTGGAAAATAGTCCAATTGGATTTACAGATAGTAGTCATGATGCTCGTCTTGGATTTATCTCTTTTGATGGAATGGATAGTGTTGAGGTCGAAAATCTATCTGCTTGGTTTGATAAGTTGGGAGTCAAGGACTCACCTATGGATCAAGTAGCTCTTGTAGAAAAATGGCAAAAAGAAATCAAAAGTTTATCAGAAAAAGTTGAACAAACGATCGCCATAGTTCGAGAAGAATTTGAGAGATCACAAGAGGAAGAAATCAAACTAGAAGAACAAGGCTACAACAAGCAGGAGTTGGAACGTGATGCGGATGCTGACGGTGTTTCTGATGAGGAGGAGTTGCTTCAGGGAACGAATCCGTATGATTTTAGATCGAAGCCAGGTTCTAAACCAGAGGGCGAGGAGAGTCTACAAGCGGATGAAGTTGTTTTAGCAGCTGGTAGTCTTGCAGTCTCAGATTTTATTCAGAATAAAGATATGGCAGGATTAAGTCGTCATCTTAAAGAAGGAATTAAGGAGTTTCTGGACTCAGATAAGTACAAAGACTATCTGACGAAAATGAGCCAACTAAATAATTATTCTAATCGCAACTTACGCTTAATTCTTGCACAAAATCCTGAAGCAAAGCAAGTAGCTTCTTTCAAACAGTGGAAAGAAAACTTTGGTCGTCATGTAAAAAAAGGCGAGAAGGCTTTACGTATTTTTAAACCTATGACGAAAATCAAAAAGGATGAGAATAACCAACCAATATTGGATAAAAATGGGAAACCAGAAACAGTTACATTCTTTGGTTTAGTGCCAGTATTTGATGTTAGTCAGACAGAAGGAAAGGAGATGCCAAAAGCTGCAGAAGTTAAAGAGCAGCTGACTGATTTGGACTATGCAAATCTTTACCGTGCCCTGATGGCTATTGCGAAAGAAAATGATGTATCGGTTCGATTTGAAGAGATGGAAAATAATAAACATGGATATTACTCTGTCCCAGAAAATCAAATAGTTTTACGTAGTAATGAGATGAACAAGGCTCAAATTATTAAAACTTTCTTACATGAAATGGCTCATGCAGAGTTGCATCATGCAGACAATCCTCAGAAGGAAAATCTAACTAGAAGTACAGCTGAACTTCAGGCTGAAAGTGTCGCTTATGTTGTTTCTTCATACTATGGTATTGATACGTCAGAGTATTCCTTTAACTATCTATCTGGGTGGTCTGCTGACAAAGAGACACTTGCTGATTTAGAAGCACAGTTGGATATTGTCCAACAAGAAGCTAAAAGTTTAATGGTTCGTATGGATCAAGCATTGGAACAATTAAGGTTGAGTCAGGAGAAACAAACGAAGCGCAGTTTTGAACAAAAACTGGAGAAGTTTAAAGGTCAGACCCAGCAAGCTGTCGAAGAACACAAGCAGGAGTTGAAAGCAGATGCACAATCAAAAAAAGAGAAGGGTTTCTCGAAATGACCGAACGGGACACCCCAAATAAACCCAAGGTCAAATTAAAAACAAATCATCATCAAGGAGGACAACACTCATGACCAATGAACAAGAAGAACAACTGATTATCATCCTTTCAGACTTTATTCCAATCATGGATGGAGACAGAGTTGTAGGAGTATCGCCAAACGCTAAAGACTTGACTCGCCAACAAGTTCTGGAACAACTAGAGGAAGAACAGTCTCAACTACCTGAAGGAGATCCTGCTCTTTTGGAGTGGGAAGAAGAAAATATTGAGCTACTCAAGATGATTACAGATGAAGAATTTCAAGCTGTACTCACAGAAAAAATCTTACTGACTGAAATACAAATTGGGCAGTCTATTTTCCAGCCTCTAACTACTCAACAACTTTCTGTCCTAGCTGAAAAGTTACAAGGTCAGAAAGAAAAAAGTGTAGAAAATAGTGATAAGCAATCATCTATTTTCAAAAACATCTTCAGTTGGCTACGATAAAACGTTAGAAGTTGTACTCCAAAAGATATAGGAAAGGGGCTTGGGGATTTCCCCAAAACTGAGAAAATCAAGAAGGAAAACTACAAGGTTCTCCTTCTCTGATTTTTTTAAATTTCGCAAATGGATATCCATTTGCTACGCTTGCCACAAGGAAGTCAGGGGCTGATGCCTGGTCAGAAAATGCCAGAGACTTTGAGAGAAAGAGGATAAAAAATAATGCAGAAACGAGAAAATAGAAAACGCTATATACAAAAATTGATACGACTAACACCAGAGGAAGATCGTCAAATTAAAACGGTGATGGCCCAAATGGGAGTTCCATCTTTTCAATACTATGCGAAGAATCAACTGGTACAAGGGAAGGTGGTTCAAATTGATTTTTCCGAATTGAAAGACCTTCGAGTTGCTATCAATCGAGTGGGTACGAACATCAACCAAATTGCTAAACATGCCAATGAAAATCAAGGGGTTACGCCAGAGGAAGTGGCACAAGTCATTGACTATCTATCTAAGTTGAAAGAGATGGTGGCTGTCAAACTTTCTAGTGCGGAGAAGAAAAGTTTACAGGAACGAAAAGTGAAAACAATAAGGACGTATGACGAATGGTAGTAATCAAAACACCCAAACAAATTAAAACTCCTTCCAATTTAAAAATAGCTGTACGCTATATTCTGAATGAAGCGAAAACTCTTGTATCAGAAACTGCAGAAAGTGATCTTGATTTTCCTCTTGTCTATCATAATGGTGAGCTTCAAATGAAGCTAGTATCTGGAAATGGGATCTCTGATTTTAGTGTAGCAGACGAAGAAATGGTCATGACAAAATTAGCTGCAGCCTTTAAAAAAGGAGATGATGACTTGAAAGAATTATCTTCAGGAAAACAAGTATTGGCTCATCACATTATCCAGTCTTTTTCTCCAGATGATAACTTGACTCCTGAGCAGGTTCATGAAATTGGCCGTCAAACGATGTTAGAGTTGACAGGTGGAAATTATGAGTTTGTGATCGCAACCCACACGGATAAAGATCATCTTCATAACCATATCATACTTAATACCACCAATACCTCAACGCTCAAGAAATTTCGCTGGGAAAAGAAAACCTTGAAAAATTTGAGAGCCATTTCGGACAAACATGCGGCACGATATGGCGCTAAAATTATTGAGCCTACTATGAAAAATTCTTATACAAAGTATTCTGCTTGGCGGAGACAAAATAATTATCGGTTTGAAATCAAGGAACGTCTTGATTTTCTTCTGAAGCACTCTTTGTCGTTAGAAGATTTCAAACAAAAGGCAGCTGCGCTCAATCTTCAGATTGATTTCTCTGGAAAATTTGTGAAGTATAAATTGCTCGATCAGCCTCAACAAAGAAATGTCCGAGATGATACATTATCGAAGAAAGGACTCTATTCTCTTGAAAAAATAAAAGAGAGAATTTCTAAGAATCAGTTAGTTTTTGATGTGGAGGAATTGAAAGAACAATATCAAGAATCAAAAGAAAAAACGGCAAATGATTTTGAATTGAAATTGGAAGTGGAATCCTGGCAGGTCGAGCAAGAAAGCAAGCAAGGCATTTACGTGCAGATGGATATGGGAGCTTTAAATAGTGGTACAATTTTAATACCTTCTCATAAAGTTGATAAAAATGAGGATGGAAATTATACCATCTATATCAAAGAGAAAGACTATTTTTATTTTCTCAATCCTGATCAATCTCAAAAAAATAGGTACATGATGGGCTTGACTGTCGCAAGGCAATTGGCCAAACAAAACGGCGAAACACTCGTTACTAAAAACGCTCAAATTTCCTCTATGCGTGAACTGATTAAGGAATATAATTTCTTAGTTGAGCACGGCGTGACAGACGGAGCACAATTTCAACATTTGGAGGAGCGCTTTAATGAAAAGATAGAGGCTACCCAGGAGGAATTAAGACAGCTAGATGAACGACTTGGACGTTATCATAAAATTGAAGGAGCACTTTTAGCCATCCAGCAATCTCCAGAAAATAGTCTTGCAGCGGTACAACTATTGGATGATTTAGGAGTTCCAAAAGATATGGGACTGGAAGATGTCAGTCAACTGATTAAACAATTCCAAATTGAAAAAGGAGCCTTACAAGAGTTCTTTGACGACACTCTAAAACATTACACAGATTATAGAGATATTAAGGAGCACGTGCGTAGTCGTGAAGAGAAAGTTGACCGACGATTTGAGGATGAAAAAGTCTTGTAGAAGTTTCTGATGTTTTCAATCTAGTCATGATTTCAGTACAGAGAGAACAGTTCTCTTTACATTTGGAAAGAGAACCTTTTCTAGGAATTGCTGGTGAAAAGGAAGGAGAAACTTCATTGCGAAAATAATTATAAATATAATTATAAACATATTGACAAATATAATTATAATGGTATAATAGAAGTATAGAAAAACAGGAGGATATCAAATGAAGATTATCACATTTGCTGCTATTAAGGGC
Source organism: Streptococcus mitis (assembly GCF_003942865.1). Classification (GTDB taxonomy): domain Bacteria; phylum Bacillota; class Bacilli; order Lactobacillales; family Streptococcaceae; genus Streptococcus; species Streptococcus mitis_BI. The sequence goes on from NZ_RJNZ01000002.1 coordinate 190,574, forward strand.
GGTGTTGGGAAAACAACTTTAACATTTAATTATGGGGAATGGCTGGCAAAGAAAGGGCATAAGGTTCTTTTGATTGATCTTGACCATCAGTGCAATTTAACCCAGTGCTATAATATTTACGAGAGCAAGAATACGATTGCTAATGCTTTTAAAGGTGGCGATGTGGATATTAAGCAAGTCAAGGAAAATATCAATCTAATTCCAGGTTCAGTTCAGCTTGACACGGTGGAACGAGATCTGGAGAACAGCGATAAGAAAAATATGCTACTTTATCTTTGGCTAGAGGATAACTACGAAAAGAAGAAGTTGGATCAGTTTGACTATATCTTGATTGATTGTAGACCAGACTTTGCAACAGCTACTAAAAATGCTGTTGCGGTCAGTCACGCTATTATTAGTCCCTTGACTCCTTCAGAGTTTGGTTATAATGCCAAATTCAATCTATCAACTCGGTTAGAAGCATTCAGAAAGGATGTAATTGACTATCGTACAAGGGAATCATACATTACTGCTGAGCTATATTTCTTAGCAAATATGATCCGACCGAACTATGGATCATCAAGAGAGTTACTGGAAGCTCTGGGACTTGAAGCTAAAGAGAAGGGAACAGACAACCTTCTAGGCATCGTACCAGCAAAAGAGTTATTCAATCATTCCACGATTGATAAGATCTCTATTGCAGATATGAAGGAGAATTCTGAGCTTTATCAAAAACACAAAAAGTTTTTCACTGAGCTGGAGCAGACTTTTTCAAAAATTTATGATACAATATAATTATATTTATAAACACAAATACAATTATAAATATAATTAGAAGGAGATTGTCATGGCATTCACACCAAAAGAAAAAGAGATTTCGCAGATTATCGAAGCAACCCATCAACCTGAGCAGATTTCAGATGTAGCCAGCTTTGAAAGTTTTGAACGTAAGAAACAATTTCAGTTTACTTTGAAACCAAGCAATCGGAAAAAATTGGATAAAATTGCTAAAGCAGCTGGAGCAAAGTCTGCATCAGATTATCTTGATAAACTAATCGAAAGTTTATCGTTATAAATATAATTATATTTATAATTAAACAACCTTCCCAATAAGGGAAGGCTTTTATTTTTGAAAGAGTCTTGCAGAAAGTTTGTGATGTTTTCAATCTAGCCATGATTTCAGTACAATAGAGAGTATGTTTAGATTTGATGAAAAAGAATTTGTCGCAGAACTAGATCGCAAACGTGAGCAGCAATTCCTGAAGCGAGTAAGAGATTATGACGAGCAGATTGCTCCCTCCATGAGACTGAGGGGATATAAGCGGATAGATAGTACAGAGAGGACAGTTGTTTTTACATTTGGAGAGGTGACCTTCTCTAGGAATCGCTGGCGAAAGGGAAAGAAAAGTTGTTATCCCGTAGATGAGTGGCTAGGTCTAGAAAAGTATATGCGTTATTCTCCTGAGTTGATTTTTCACATGGCAAAACACGCTTCTGTTTTATCCTACCGTGAAGTTTGTCGAACAGTTAAGATGGCTTATCGCCTGGAGATAACAAAGGACGCTGTTTTGAAGTCTGTAAAAATGGCAGGCAGACTCTTTTCAGATAGGGAACGCTATCGGCTTTTTAGAGGTGATGAGCAACCGAAAAAAATCCAGGCAGATAAAATCTACCTGGAGGGAGATGGTGTGCTCGTCAAGACAACATCAAGCAATGATGAACGACACAATACAGACTTAGCCCATTTCCTGATTCATACTGGAGCGAAGAAGGTTGGTAATAATCGGTATGTACTAGAGAATAAGCATGAGATTATCCATACAAGCCATGAACAAGCAAAGGAAGAATTGATAGACTATCTCTATAATCATTTTGAAATCACTGATCGAACTCTTCTTATCACTAACTCGGACAATGGTAAAGGATATTCTCGCAGAGTATTTCAAGAAATTAAGAAGGTCCTACGGATTAAACGTCATGAGCATTTCTGGGATGCCTATCATGTCAATGAAGAACTTAAACGATTCCTGAAGCCGTACCCGTCTACACTACTTGATCTTGCTTTTAAGGCCATCAAAAATCATCAGAAGAGCCTGCTTCAGACCGTACTAGATACAGTTGAATCTCTCATAGAAAGCCAGGAAGCTCTTGATAATTTTTACAATTTTCGTAAGAAATTATTAAGAAATTTCTGTGACACTAGGCCACCTAAACTTAGAGGATTGTCCTCACGTGGTATCGGGGTAATGGAGAGTCAGCACCGAAAGGTCACTTACCGCATGAAACATCGAGGGATGTATTGGTCCATCGAAGGGGCTTGTACTATGGCCAGAATGATACTCCTTGAACGAATTGATCAGCTATACAATCTATTTTTTGGATGTTGGAGACAAGAGTATGAAGAATTTAGGGATACGGGACTAGGTGCAGGATTTCGTATTAACCATAGGCCACACAAAGCTGTTATCAGAAAAAGAGGGCATAAATAATACAAAAAGGCAGACAAAAGCCTCTAAAAAAAGATTTTTTAGAGGTGTTTTTGTCATGTTTTTATACAAAATAGTTGCTTTTTTGCCTAATGTGTGTTACAATAATATAGTGAAGAAAAACGAAAAAGGTGTAGAAGTTGCTGCTTCTACACCACCGATTAAGACAAAAACACACTTTGCTTAATCAGTCAAACAATATTGTAGCATAAATAGTGCAATATAGTCAAGGGCTGGGGTAAAGTGAGAAACTTTTTCCAGTTTTTTTGTCTGAAAAATCTCGCTTTCTTATTGAGTTATAAGGATATTTAATTATTCCCAAAAATTTAGACACAAAGAAATCTTCCAATTCCCTTGCAAAAATGAAGAAAGTGTGATAACATAGTACAGTATGTGGTGCTAGCACATCCGCTATATTAGATCTAATAGGAGGAAAACACAAATGGCTAAAGTATGTTACTTTACAGGTCGTAAGACTGTATCAGGAAACAACCGTTCACACGCGATGAACCAAACAAAACGTGCCGTAAAACCAAACCTTCAAAAAGTTACTGTTCTTATCGATGGTAAACCTAAAAAAGTTTGGGCTTCAGCTCGTGCTTTGAAATCAGGTAAAGTTGAACGCGTTTAATAATAAAAGTAAGGAGACCTTAGGGTCTTTTTTCTTTTACTGTAGATATAAAATCATTTGAAAAATAGAGTAAATATCCGCTGATACAGTATTCTGCTTTTACACTTGGGCTGAAATATGATAAAATAGAGTATCAACTAGTTGAGGTAAAAAGGATGACTGTAAAAATTAATACAAAAGATGGTCAAATCGAACTAACAGATGAAGTGATTGCAACCGTCGTAGGTGGAGCAGCAACTGAGATTTTTGGTGTGGTCGGTATGGCTAGTAAAAATGCCCTCAAAGATAATTTCCAAGCCCTTCTAGGTAAGGAAAATTATTCCAAAGGTGTCGTCGTAAAGGCGGCCGAAGATGGCAGTATTGCAGTTGATGTATATACCGTGTTGAGCTACGGAACAAAGATTAGCGAAGTGTCAAAAAACATTCAAGAGCGTGTTCGTTTTAGTTTGGAAAACCAACTTGGAATTACTGCTCAGACTGTAAATGTCTACATTCAAAATATCAAAGTTGTAGGAGAATAACCGTGTCAAAAATTACTACTAGCTTATTTCAAGAAATGGTGCAGGCTGCGTCAACTCGCTTGAATAAGCAAGCTGAATATGTCAATTCATTAAACGTCTTTCCAGTTCCAGATGGAGATACTGGTACAAATATGGGAATGACCATTGAAAATGGTGCTAAGGAAGTTGCTGATAAGCCAGCTTCTACTGTTGGCGAGGTAGCGAGTATTCTTGCCAAAGGTCTTTTGATGGGTGCGCGTGGAAACTCAGGTGTTATTACGTCTCAGCTTTTCCGTGGATTTTCACAAGCCATCAAGGATAAAGACGAGTTAACAGGTCAAGACTTGGCCTTTGCCTTCCAATCAGGTGTGGAAGTTGCCTATAAGGCCGTTATGAAGCCAGTTGAAGGAACGATTTTGACAGTTTCTCGTGGTGCTGCTATCGGTGCTAAGAAAAAAGCTGAGCAAACAGATGACGCTGTTGAAGTCATGCGCGCAGCCTTGGAAGGTGCTAAAACAGCTCTAGCTAAAACACCAGACATGCTTCCAGTCTTGAAGGAAGTTGGCGTTGTGGATTCAGGTGGTCAAGGACTGGTCTTCATCTATGAAGGTTTCCTTTCAGCCCTTACTGGCGAATATATTGCATCTGAGGACTTTGTAGCGACTCCTGCTAATATGAGTGAAATGATCAATGCAGAACACCACAAGTCAGTAGCTGGTCACGTAGCGACTGAGGACATCACCTTTGGTTACTGTACTGAAATCATGGTAGCCCTTAAGCAAGGTCCAACCTATGCTAAAGATTTTGACTACGATGAATTCCGTAACTACTTGAATGAACTTGGGGATTCTCTCCTTGTTGTCAATGATGATGAAATTGTCAAAGTCCATGTCCATACAGAAGATCCAGGACTTGTTATGCAAGAAGGTCTCAAATATGGTAGCTTGGTCAAGGTAAAAGTTGACAATATGCGTAACCAACACGAAGCACAGGTTGAGAAAGAAGCTGCTCAAGTTAGCAAGCCAGCTGAAGAAAAAGAGTATGCTTTGATTGCTGTGGTGGCTGGTAAAGGTTTAGCAGATATCTTCCGTTCTCAAGGTGTAGATTATGTTATTGAAGGCGGTCAAACTATGAACCCTTCAACTGAAGACTTTATCAAGGCTGTTGAACAGGTCAATGCTCGTAACATTATCTTCCTACCAAACAACAAGAACATCTTCATGGCAGCTCAATCTGCAGCAGAAGTTTTGGAGCAACCAGCAGTAGTGGTAGAGACTCGTACTCTTCCTCAAGGTTTGACAAGTCTTCTTGCCTTTGATCCAAGCAAGTCAATTGAAGAAAATCAAGAGCGTATGACTGCAGCCCTTAGAGATGTCGTTAGCGGAAGCGTCACAACAGCCGTTCGTGATACAACCATTGATGGTTTAGAAATCCATGAAAACGATAATCTTGGTATGGTTGATGGGAAAATTCTTGTGTCAAACCCTGACATGCACCAAACCTTGACAGAAACATTGAAACATATGTTGGATGAAGATAGTGAAATCGTAACCTTCTATGTCGGTGAAGACGGAAGCGAAGAACTTGCCAATGAAATTGCTCAAGAAATCGCAGAAGAGTTCGAAGATGTTGAAGTCGAGATTCATCAAGGTCAACAACCTGTTTACCCATACCTATTTAGTGTGGAATAAAAATTTAATAGATTAAAAAGAAAGTTGATTTTGCAACTTTCTTTTTTTATGACATTTGTCATATCTCTTCATGACAGAAGCTTCTAGTGGCAGTAGATTCAAAGAATTATAATAGATGTATCAAATGGAGGAAGAAGAGATGAAAAATAAAATGATTATCGCAATGAGCTTAATAGCAGCAGGAGTCATGACTTATATCATGTTCTCAGGATTGGATGAAGGTTTCTATCATTTTCCTTGGGAGCTATTTGCAGGATTTGGAATGATGTCCTGGCTTATCCGAGAAGGTTTGAAATTAGTCTCAGATGTGAAAAAGGAGTTTGAAAAATGAAAAAAGCGTTTCTCTATCTTTTTATTGGACTATCACTAGTGGTATGGTTGGTAGAAATGTTTACAGGTTGGTTTGATCAAGCCTTCCTTCACCAATTCATACGTGGTGCCTGGGGACTAGGATTTATGATTTTTATCGCCTTTCCTATAGGGATGGAATGGCTGAAAGGAGAAAATCATGAACATGATTAAGGTACAAGGATTGCATAAAAGCATCAAGGGTAAAGCTATTTTGAAGGATATTTCCTTTGAGGTAGCTGAAGGTGAATGCGTCGCCTTGATTGGGCCAAATGGTGCTGGAAAGACAACACTCTTGGACTGTTTGCTCGGAGATAAATTGGTCTCCAGCGGTCAAGTATCCATCCAAGGCTTGCCAGTGACGAGCTCTAAGTTAGACTACACAAGATCCTACCTCCCTCAAGAAAATGTCATCGTTCAGAAATTAAAGGTAAAAGAGTTGATTGTTTTCTTTCAACGTATCTATCCAAATCCCTTGAGCGAGCAGGAAATTGATCAACTATTGCAGTTTGACCAGCAACAAAAAGAGCAATTTGCAGAAAAATTGTCAGGTGGGCAAAAGCGTCTTTTCTCTTTTGTCTTGACCTTGATTGGCCGACCAAAACTTGTCTTTTTAGATGAGCCTACATCGGCTATGGATACCTCAACTCGTCAACGTTTTTGGGAGATTGTCGATCAGTTAAAGAAAAATGGTGTGACCATTGTCTATTCTTCTCACTATATCGAAGAGGTAGAGCATACAGCGGACCGAATCTTGGTCTTGAATAAGGGAGAGTTGATTCGCGATACAACACCTCTAGCCATGCGCAGTGAGGAGATTGAAAAGCACTTTATCCTTCCTCTAGCATACAAGGAAGTCATTGAGCAGTCTAACTTGGTTGAAAACTGGTCACAAAAACAAGATGCTTTGCAAGTAGTTACACGTGAAGCGGATGCTTTTTGGCAACTGTTAGTGCAAGCAGGATGTAGGATTCAAGAAATTGAAGTCAATAATCGTAGCTTGTTGGATACAATCTTTGAAGAAACACAAAAGGGAGATGACTAAGATGAAACGATGGATCGCACTAAACAAGATAGAATTTCTATTGACCAAACGACAATTAGTCTATTATTTATTATCAGTAGGTATGCCGACAGCCTTCTATTTATTCTTTTCAGGCATGTACCAGGACACACCCGGTGGACCAGCTAATTTTATGCGTGATTACATCATCTCCATGACGGCTTTTTCCATGATGTCGACAGCCATGTTTTCATTTCCAGCTGTCTTACATACCGATAAAATCAACAACTGGCAGAAAACATTGCGCCATACTCCGGTAAATATGGTAGAATATTATCTATCAAAGATAACAAGTATGATGGTTGATTATATGGTCTCAATCCTGGTTGTTTTCTCAGTTGGGCACTTGGTTAGAGGTGTGGATATGCCTCTAGGAAGCTGGATTGGGGCTGCGTTCTTGCTGATAGTAGGAAGTGTTGCCTTTGTAGCGCTTGGATTGACCTTGACACTCTTACCTTCTAGTCAGCTGATGTCTGTCGTGGGCAATCTTCTCTATCTAGGCTTGGCTGTTTTAGGCGGACTCTGGATGCCCATCTCTTTATTTCCAGACTGGATGCAAGCAATCGGGAAGTGTCTACCAACTTATCAGTTGATGGAGTTGCTCAAGACCTTCTTAAACGAGGGTGGCATCAATTTATCAGCCACAGTTTATCTACTTGTTTTTTCAGCAATTTTGTTTGGTTTGACCATTTACCTTCAAGGTCATAAGGAGAATTCTTAATGCTTGAAAGACTGAAAAGCATACACTATATGTTTTGGGTCAGTTTAATTTTTATGATTTTCCCCATCCTACCTGTAGTGACTGGGTGGCTTTCTGTCTGGCATTTATTGATTGATATTCTATTTGTAGTGGCATATTTGGGTGTTTTAACAACTAAGAGCCAGCGCCTATCTTGGCTATATTGGGGTCTCATGCTGACTTATGTAGTTGGGAATACTGCCTTTGTTGCTGTTAATTATATCTGGTTCTTCTTTTTCCTTTCTAACCTCTTAAGTTATCATTTTGGCGTACGTAGTTTAAAGTCTTTACATGTCTGGACTTTTCTTCTTGCTCAAGTCCTTGTTGTGGGCCAACTGTTGATTTTTCAGAGAATCGAAGTTGAGTTTCTATTCTATCTACTTGTAATTCTTACTTTTGTCGATTTAATGACTTTTGGATTGGTTCGGATTCGGATTGTGGAGGATTTGAAAGAAGCGCAGGCTAAGCAAAATGCCCAGATAAATCTATTGCTTGCTGAAAATGAACGCAGTCGTATCGGTCAAGATTTGCATGATAGCTTGGGACATACCTTTGCTATGTTGAGTGTCAAGACAGATTTAGCCTTGCAGTTATTTCAGATGGAGGCTTATTCACAGGTGGAAAAGGAATTAAGAGAAATACAGCAAATTAGCAAAGAATCAATGCGTGAAGTGCGAACCATTGTGGAAAATCTTAAGTCTAGAACTTTGACATCCGAACTAGAGACTGTGAAAAAGATGTTAGAAATTGCTGGAATTGAGGTGGAAATAGCTAATCAACTAGATACAGCTAGCTTAACTCAGGAATTGGAGTCAACGGCTTCCATGATTTTGCTTGAATTGGTGACTAATATCATCAAACATGCCAAAGCTTCTAAAGTCTACTTAAAATTAGAACGGACAGAGAAAGAACTCATTCTAACAGTGGGAGATGATGGCTGTGGCTTTGTTTCTATAAAGGGGGATGACCTCCATACAGTTCGAGATCGTGTTCTTCCATTTTCGGGAGAAGTAGAGGTAATTAGTTGGAAACAACCGACAGAAGTTCAGGTTCGACTACCTTATAAGGAGAGAAACTAAGATGAAACTACTTGTTGCAGAAGATCAAAGTATGTTGCGAGATGCCATGTGCCAGTTGCTCACGCTTCAACCAGGTGTAGAGTCTGTCTTTCAAGCCAAGAATGGGCAAGAAGCAATCCAACTATTAGAAAAGGAGTCTGTAGATATCGCCATCCTTGACGTAGAAATGCCTGTTAAGACGGGCCTCGAAGTCTTGGAGTGGATACGAGCAGAAAATCTAGAAACAAAGGTGGTTGTAGTGACGACCTTCAAGCGTCCTGGGTATTTTGAACGTGCGGTCAAGGCTGGAGTAGATGCTTATGTATTAAAAGAAAGAAACATTGCAGACCTCATGCAAACCTTGCACACCGTCCTAGAGGGACGCAAGGAGTATTCGCCTGAATTGATGGAAGTGGTGATGACGCATCCCAATCCATTAACAGAGCAAGAAATCGCAGTTTTAAATGGAATTGCTCAGGGCTTCTCCAACCAAGAAATTGCAGACAAACTTTATCTATCAAACGGAACAGTCCGAAACTATGTCACCAATATTCTTTCAAAACTAGATGCAGGTAATCGAACAGAGGCAGCTAATATCGCGAAAGAATCTGGTTGGTTGTGATACTATCATATCTCGAAAACCATTATGTGCTAAAATTGATGGGATTGAATGGAACAATACTAACTTTAGGAGGGTGGGATTCCTCCTTTTTCTTTTTTGGGGGAGCACTACAAAAGAGCTAAAATTAACAATAAAAAAGAAAAAAATCTTGACAACCAAGGGAAAATTTTGTTACAATAATAAACGGTACTTTTTACTTTTGGTCTCTCAAGAGTGTACAGGGACGTGCTGACAAATGTTGCAAAAGTACACACAGATGATAGCTGTCACCAAGTGTATCATCACCAAAAATAAAAAAACACAGGAGAATGTAGATGCCTACAATTAACCAATTGGTTCGCAAACCGCGTAAATCAAAAGTAGAAAAATCTAAATCACCAGCTTTGAACGTTGGTTACAACAGTCATAAAAAAGTTCAAACAAACGTTTCTTCACCACAAAAACGTGGTGTTGCAACTCGTGTTGGAACAATGACACCTAAAAAACCTAACTCAGCCCTTCGTAAATTCGCTCGTGTACGTTTGAGCAACCTTATCGAAGTTACTGCCTATATCCCAGGTATCGGACACAACTTGCAAGAACACAGCGTGGTGCTTCTTCGCGGTGGACGTGTAAAAGACCTTCCAGGGGTACGTTACCATATCGTCCGTGGTGCACTTGATACTGCAGGTGTTAACGATCGTAAACAAGGCCGTTCTAAATACGGTACTAAACGTCCGAAAAAAGCATAAGGAAAGGGGATAAAGAGAAATGAGTCGTAAAAATAGAGCTCCAAAACGTGATGTATTGCCAGATCCGCTTTACAATTCACAACTAGTTACTCGTCTTATCAACCGCGTTATGCTTGACGGTAAACGTGGTACGGCTGCTTCAATCGTTTACGGTGCTTTTGAGCAAATCAAAGAAGCTACTGGTAACGATGCACTTGAAGTATTTGAAACAGCTATGGAAAACATCATGCCTGTACTTGAAGTACGTGCACGTCGTGTTGGTGGATCTAACTACCAAGTTCCAGTTGAAGTTCGTCCAGAACGTCGTACAACACTTGGACTTCGTTGGTTGGTAACAATCGCTCGCCTTCGTGGTGAACACACAATGCAAGACCGTCTTGCAAAAGAAATCATGGATGCTGCGAACAACACTGGTGCAGCAGTTAAGAAACGTGAAGACACTCACCGTATGGCTGAAGCTAACCGTGCCTTTGCACACTTCCGTTGGTAATATAGGATGCGAAAGCGTTAAGAAAGTCCCAGAGAAAATAGGGAATCGAAGCAGGTTGCGATTGCAACCAATGAGATTCATCTTTTTCTCCAGACTTTTAGCTTGAGCTCAACTAGGTCATGATGCTAGGAACGGTAAGGATGTAAGGTGAAAATAGGAAACTGACAATATAAGGAAGTTTATCTTTTTCACACAGCATTCCGTTCCAGCTCAAATCGGCTAACTAACTTTAGCCCGAGTTCGATTCAATTTGTAAATCTACAAGTTGAAACCAACACATAACATGAAAAGATTGAGAACGGGTGGGTCCTGCCTATCCGTTTTTATTAAAATCGTGTTATAATAGAATAGAAATCAAAAATAAATAGGAGAAACAAACCTCATGGCACGCGAATTTTCACTTGAAAAAACTCGTAATATCGGTATCATGGCCCACGTCGATGCCGGTAAAACAACAACTACTGAGCGTATTCTTTACTACACTGGTAAAATCCACAAAATCGGTGAAACTCACGAAGGTGCGTCTCAAATGGACTGGATGGAGCAAGAGCAAGAACGTGGTATCACTATCACATCTGCTGCGACAACAGCTCAATGGAACAACCACCGCGTAAATATCATCGACACACCAGGACACGTGGACTTCACAATCGAAGTACAACGTTCTCTTCGTGTATTGGACGGTGCGGTTACAGTTCTTGACTCACAATCAGGTGTTGAGCCTCAAACTGAAACAGTTTGGCGTCAAGCAACTGAGTACGGAGTTCCACGTATCGTATTTGCCAACAAAATGGACAAAATCGGTGCTGACTTCCTTTACTCAGTAAGCACACTTCACGATCGTCTTCAAGCAAACGCACACCCAATCCAATTGCCAATCGGTGCTGAAGATGACTTCCGCGGTATCATCGACTTGATCAAGATGAAAGCTGAAATCTATACTAATGACCTTGGTACAGATATCCTTGAAGAAGATATTCCAGCTGAATACCTTGACCAAGCTCAAGAATACCGTGAAAAATTGGTTGAAGCAGTCGCTGAAACTGATGAAGACTTGATGATGAAATATCTCGAAGGTGAAGAAATCACTAACGAAGAATTGAAAGCAGGTATCCGTAAAGCGACTATCAACGTTGAATTCTTCCCAGTATTGTGTGGTTCAGCCTTCAAGAACAAAGGTGTTCAATTGATGCTTGATGCGGTTATCGACTACCTTCCAAGCCCACTTGACATCCCAGCTATCAAAGGTATTAACCCAGACACAGACGCTGAAGAAACTCGTCCAGCCTCTGACGAAGAGCCATTTGCAGCTCTTGCCTTCAAGATTATGACTGACCCATTCGTAGGTCGTTTGACATTCTTCCGTGTTTACTCAGGTGTTCTTCAATCAGGTTCATACGTATTGAACACTTCTAAAGGTAAACGTGAACGTATCGGACGTATCCTTCAAATGCACGCTAACAGCCGTCAAGAAATTGACACTGTTTACTCAGGTGATATCGCTGCTGCCGTTGGTTTGAAAGATACTACAACTGGTGACTCATTGACAGATGAAAAAGCTAAAATCATCCTTGAGTCAATCAACGTTCCAGAACCAGTTATCCAATTGATGGTTGAGCCAAAATCTAAAGCTGACCAAGACAAGATGGGTATCGCCCTTCAAAAATTGGCTGAAGAAGATCCAACATTCCGCGTTGAAACAAACGTTGAAACTGGTGAAACAGTTATCTCTGGTATGGGTGAGCTTCACCTTGACGTCCTTGTTGACCGTATGCGTCGTGAGTTCAAAGTTGAAGCGAACGTAGGTGCTCCTCAAGTATCTTACCGTGAAACATTCCGCGCTTCTACTCAAGCACGTGGATTCTTCAAACGTCAGTCTGGTGGTAAAGGTCAATTCGGTGATGTATGGATTGAATTTACTCCAAACGAAGAAGGTAAAGGATTCGAATTCGAAAACGCAATTGTCGGTGGTGTGGTTCCTCGTGAATTTATCCCAGCGGTTGAAAAAGGTTTGGTAGAATCTATGGCTAACGGTGTACTTGCAGGTTACCCAATGGTTGACGTTAAAGCTAAACTTTACGATGGTTCATACCACGATGTCGACTCATCTGAAACTGCCTTCAAGATTGCGGCTTCACTTGCTCTTAAAGAAGCTGCTAAATCAGCACAACCAGCTATCCTTGAGCCAATGATGCTTGTAACAATCACTGTTCCAGAAGAAAACCTTGGTGATGTTATGGGTCACGTAACTGCTCGTCGTGGACGTGTAGATGGTATGGAAGCACATGGTAACAGCCAAATCGTTCGTGCTTACGTTCCACTTGCTGAAATGTTCGGTTACGCAACAGTTCTTCGTTCTGCATCTCAAGGACGTGGTACATTCATGATGGTATTTGACCACTACGAAGATGTACCTAAGTCAGTACAAGAAGAAATCATTAAGAAAAACAAAGGTGAAGACTAATCAGTCCTCACTCTAAAGGAAGCCACTTAGTGGCTTCCTTTTTTGTATAGTTCCGATAAATTTTATAGATTCTGAAAACATGCACTCATAAAAATTTCATATAAAAATGAGTTAAAGTTATTTGCGGAAGCAATATATAATTATCAATAGAAATAAGTTGAAAAAAATATAAACTACCTTTTAAAAACTTATAAAAAAAGGAGAACATTCATAAATAAACGTTAAAATAGAAAATTCAGAAAATTTCTTCTTTTCTCTTGAAAAATTTTGAAAAAATGGTATGATAGTAACAAGTTATTTTTAAGAGAAGAGAAAGGGGAACAATGGAGAAAATCAGTTTAGAATCTCCTAAGACGGGGTCGGACCTGGTTTTGGAAACACTTCGTGATTTAGGAATTGATACCATCTTTGGTTATCCTGGTGGTGCGGTCTTGCCTTTTTATGATGCGATATATAATTTTAAAGGCATTCGCCACATTCTAGGACGCCATGAGCAAGGTTGTTTGCATGAAGCTGAAGGTTATGCCAAATCAACTGGAAAGTTGGGTGTTGCTGTTGTCACTAGCGGACCAGGAGCAACAAATGCCATTACAGGAATTGCGGATGCTATGAGCGATAGCGTTCCCCTTTTGGTCTTTACAGGTCAGGTGGCGCGAGCTGGAATTGGGAAGGATGCCTTTCAGGAAGCAGACATCGTGGGAATTACCATGCCAATCACTAAGTACAATTACCAAGTTCGTGAGACAGCTGATATTCCGCGTATCATTACGGAAGCCGTCCATATCGCAACTACAGGTCGACCAGGCCCAGTCGTTATTGACCTACCAAAAGATGTATCTGCTTTGGAAACAGACTTCATTTATTCACCAGAAGTGAACCTACCAAGCTATCAACCGACTCTTGAGCCAAATGATATGCAAATTAAGAAAATCTTGAAGCAATTATCCAAGGCTAAAAAGCCAGTCTTGCTAGCTGGTGGTGGAATTAGTTATGCTGAAGCAGCTGCAGAATTAAATGAATTTGCAGAACGCTATCAAATTCCAGTGGTAACCAGTCTTTTGGGACAAGGAACGATTGCAACGAGTCATCCACTCTTCCTTGGAATGGGAGGCATGCACGGGTCATTCGCAGCTAATATTGCCATGACGGAAGCGGACTTTATGATTAGTATTGGTTGTCGTTTCGATGACCGCTTGACAGGAAATCCTAAGACTTTCGCTAAGAATGCTAAGGTTGCCCACATTGATATTGACCCAGCCGAGATTGGCAAGATTATCAGTGCAGATATTCCTGTAGTTGGAGATGCTAAAAAGGCCTTGCAAATGTTACTGGTCGAACCAACCGTTCATAACAATACTGAAAAATGGATTGAAAAAGTTACTAAAGACAAGAACCGCGTTCGTTCTTATGATAAGAAAGAGCGTGTGGTTCAGCCGCAAGCTGTTATTGAACGAATTGGTGAATTGACGAATGGTGATGCCATTGTGGTAACAGACGTTGGTCAACACCAAATGTGGACAGCCCAGTATTATCCCTACCAAAATGAACGTCAGTTAGTGACTTCAGGTGGTTTGGGAACGATGGGATTTGGAATTCCAGCAGCAATCGGGGCTAAAATTGCTAACCCAGATAAGGAAGTAGTCTTGTTTGTTGGGGATGGTGGTTTCCAAATGACTAACCAGGAATTGGCTATTTTGAACATTTACAAGGTGCCAATCAAGGTGGTTATGCTGAACAACCACTCACTTGGAATGGTTCGTCAGTGGCAGGAATCCTTCTATGAAGGTAGAACATCAGAGTCAGTCTTTGACACCCTTCCTGATTTCCAATTGATGGCACAAGCTTATGGTATTAAAAACTATAAATTTGACAATCCTGAGACCTTGGATCAAGACCTTGAAGTCATCACTGAGGACGTTCCTATGCTGATCGAGGTAGATATTTCTCGTAAGGAACAGGTGTTACCAATGGTACCAGCTGGTAAGAGCAATCATGAGATGTTGGGGGTGAAGTTCCATGCGTAGAATGTTAACAGCAAAACTACAAAATCGATCAGGAGTCCTCAATCGCTTTACCGGTGTCCTGTCTCGTCGTCAGGTTAATATCGAAAGTATCTCTGTTGGAGCAACAGAAGATCCGAATGTATCGCGCATCACCATTATTATTGATGTAGCTTCACAGGATGAAGTGGAGCAAATTATCAAGCAACTCAATCGTCAGATTGATGTGATTCGCATTCGAGATATTACAGACAAGCCTCATTTGGAGCGCGAGGTGATTTTGGTTAAGATGTCAGCGCCAGCCGAGAAGCGCGCTGAGATTCTAGCGATTATTCAACCTTTCCGTGCAACGGTGGTAGACGTAGCGCCAAGCTCGATTACCATTCAGATGACAGGAAATGCTGAAAAGAGTGAAGCTCTATTGCGAGTTATTCGACCATATGGTATTCGCAATATTGCTCGAACTGGTGCAACTGGATTTACCCGCGATTAATACTCTTCGAAAATTAAATTCAAATCATGTCAGCTTTGCCTTGCCGTAGGTATATGTTACTGACTCCGTCAGTCTTATTTACAACCTCAAAGCAGTGCTTTGAGCAGTCTGTGGCTAGCTTCCTAATTTGCTCTTTGATTTTCATTGAGTATAAAAATATTTTAAATTTGTTAAACCAGCCTAAAAGGCAATAAATAATAGAAAAGAGAGAAAAGAGAGAAAAAACTATGGCAGTTCAAATGGAATACGAAAAAGATGTTAAAGTAGCAGCACTTGACGGTAAAAAAATCGCCGTTATCGGTTATGGCTCACAAGGACATGCGCATGCTCAAAACTTGCGTGATTCAGGTCGCGATGTCATTATCGGTGTACGTCCAGGTAAATCTTTTGACAAAGCAAAAGAAGATGGATTTGACACTTACACAGTAGCAGAAGCAACTAAATTGGCTGATGTTATCATGATTTTGGCACCAGATGAAATCCAACAAGAATTGTACGAAGCAGAAATCGCTCCAAACTTGGAAGCTGGAAACGCAGTTGGATTTGCTCATGGTTTCAACATTCACTTTGAATTTATCAAAGTTCCTGCAGATGTAGATGTCTTCATGTGTGCTCCTAAAGGACCAGGACACTTGGTACGCCGTACTTACGAAGAAGGATTTGGTGTTCCAGCTCTTTACGCAGTATACCAAGATGCAACAGGAAATGCGAAAAACATTGCTATGGACTGGTGTAAAGGTGTTGGAGCAGCTCGTGTAGGTCTTCTTGAAACAACTTACAAAGAAGAAACTGAAGAAGATTTGTTTGGTGAACAAGCTGTACTTTGTGGTGGTTTGACTGCTCTTATCGAAGCAGGTTTCGAAGTCTTGACAGAAGCAGGCTACGCCCCAGAATTGGCTTACTTTGAAGTTCTTCACGAAATGAAATTGATCGTTGACTTGATTTACGAAGGTGGATTCAAGAAAATGCGTCAATCAATTTCAAACACTGCTGAATACGGTGACTATGTATCAGGTCCACGTGTAATCACTGAACAAGTTAAAGAAAATATGAAAGCTGTCTTGGCAGACATCCAAAATGGTAAATTTGCAAATGACTTTGTAAATGACTATAAAGCTGGACGTCCAAAATTGACTGCTTACCGTGAACAAGCAGCTAACCTTGAAATTGAAAAAGTTGGTGCAGAATTGCGTAAAGCAATGCCATTCGTTGGCAAAAACGACGATGATGCATTTAAAATCTATAACTAATTGATAGAAATTAAGGTGAAGGCGAGTTGGGGGACTAACTCGCTTTTATAATCAATTCATCTCTTGTTAAAAGGATGGATTGCGATAAGTATGAAATTGTCTAGGAGAAAATGATGTTAAGTTCAAAAGATATAATCAAGGCTCATAAGATCTTGAACGGTGTGGTTGTGAATACACCGCTTGATTATGACCATTATTTATCGGAGAAGTATGGTGCTAAGATTTATTTAAAAAAGGAAAATGCCCAACGTGTTCGCTCTTTTAAAATTCGTGGTGCCTATTATGCTATTTCTCAGCTCAGCAAGGAAGAGCGTGAACGTGGGGTAGTCTGCGCTTCTGCGGGAAATCATGCGCAGGGAGTAGCCTATACTT
Source organism: Streptococcus mitis (assembly GCF_003942865.1). GTDB lineage: Bacteria > Bacillota > Bacilli > Lactobacillales > Streptococcaceae > Streptococcus > Streptococcus mitis_BI. Next base: position 207,491 of record NZ_RJNZ01000002.1, read on the forward strand.
GTAATGAAATGAAAATTCCTGCTACTATTTTTATGCCCATTACTACTCCGCAACAAAAAATTGGGCAGGTTCGCTTTTTTGGTGGGGATTTCGTGACCATTAAACTAGTTGGAGATACCTTTGATGCCTCAGCTAAAGCAGCTCAAGAATTTACAGTCTCTGAAAATCGTACCTTTATTGATCCCTTTGATGATGCCCATGTTCAAGCTGGTCAAGGGACAGTTGCTTATGAGATTTTAGAAGAAGCTCGAAAAGAATCGATTGATTTTGATGCTGTCTTGGTTCCTGTTGGAGGTGGTGGTCTCATTGCTGGGGTTTCTACCTATATCAAGGAAACAAGTCCAGAAATTGAAGTCATCGGAGTAGAGGCTAATGGGGCACGTTCCATGAAGGCTGCCTTTGACGCTGGTGGGCCTGTCAAACTCAAAGAAATTGACAAATTTGCGGATGGAATTGCTGTGCAAAAGGTGGGACAGTTGACCTATGAAGCAACTCGTCAACATGTTCAAACTTTGGTAGGTGTCGATGAGGGATTGATTTCTGAAACTTTGATTGATCTCTACTCTAAGCAAGGGATTATCGCAGAACCTGCTGGAGCGGCTAGTATCGCTTCTTTAGAGGTTTTGGCTGAATATATCAAGGGGAAAACCATCTGTTGTATCATTTCTGGAGGAAATAATGATATCAACCGTATGCCAGAAATGGAAGAGCGTGCCTTGATTTATGATGGGATCAAGCATTACTTTGTGGTTAATTTTCCACAGCGTCCGGGGGCTTTGCGTGAATTTGTAAATGATATCCTGGGGCCAAATGATGATATCACACGTTTTGAGTATATCAAACGAGCTAGCAAGGGGACAGGCCCAGTATTGATTGGGATTGCCTTGGCAGATAAGCATGATTATGCAGGCTTGATTCGTCGAATGGAAGGTTTTGATCCATCTTATATTAACTTAAATGGTAATGAAACGCTCTATAATATGCTTGTCTGAGGACTAATAAAAAATATCATATTATTTGCACAACTGATGTATAGGTGCTATAATGAGGGTGAAGAAAGGGGGCGATTCCTATGGACTTAGGAAATCGATTACGCTATTTCTATCACAAGTCATTATAGTACCTATTATTTTTTGATTCAGTTTATAGTAAGGGAGTAAAATTACTTGTTATATGTAAGGAGTTTTTTGAAATCTACTATTTTATATATGCCTAATCTGAAATTTAGCTAAATATAATAGGAATTAGAAAAAATAATCAATACTAATGAGATGCCTTATTATACTGAGGTTACTGAGAAGAGTGATGAGATACTCGTAAGATGAAAACAGTAGAAAAAATGAAGCATAGAATACTACGATTTCCTAGATACTCGCCTTTTAATGGGTAGGAGAAATAAAAAGTAAACTTGATAAAGTAAATAACTGGTCCAGTTGACCAAATGATTGAATGCTGGTGTAGACAGGAAAAGTCTAAAAGGAGAAAAATACTCGTTAGAAATGGTTTAGAGCAGAAGATTATTTTGTCAATTTTTTTGTTTTGCAGTGGAATAAATAATATGAAATAAGACTAGAATATGTCTAGATTATCGAGAATCAGCATCTGTCAAATATCGATATTATTACATAAATAAGGTTTAATAATACAGTTGTTTTAAAGAGCTATAAAAATTGTTTTCGGCAATGAAAAACCTATATATTATCAGCTTTAATAAGATAGCAAGTAAAAATAAGGGCGTTTATTTTATTGAATATATGTTTTTTTATTGACAAAAAGCATAAAAACGTATACAATTAAATATCGTAAATAAGAAAATAGGAGAAGGACATGGCTAAGTCAAACTTTGAAAAAGTAGAATCAGTTGTTGGCTGGGTTCGTGATAAGAAGATCACAGGCTACCGTATCTCTAAAGAAACGAATGCGCGTGAAATGTCTATCATTGCTCTAGCGCAGGGGCGTGCAAAAGTTAAAAATATTTCGTTTGAAACGGCTCTAGGTTTAATTGATTTCTATGATAAAAATCATGAAAAATTTGAAGATTAATCTTTGGATAATGGTGGATTCTTAAATAGGGTCTGCCTTTTCATTTATAGGATAACAAAAAGACTGCACAAGGATGCAGCCTTTTCTTTTTATTTGAGATAGCGTTGAAGGAACTCTTTTGTACGATCTTCTTTAGGATTGGTGAAGAGGTCTTCTGGTTTGCCTTCTTCAGCAATCACACCCTTATCCATAAAGATAACACGGTGAGAGACGTCACGGGCGAATTCCATTTCGTGGGTTACGACAATCATAGTCAAGCCTTCCTGAGCCAGATCTTGCATGATTTTGAGGACTTCTCCAACCATTTCTGGATCGAGAGCTGATGTTGGTTCATCAAAGAGAATGGCGTCAGGATTCATGGAGAGGGCACGAGCGATAGCCACACGTTGTTTTTGACCACCTGAGAGTTGTTTCGGTTTTGCTTGCCAGTAGCGTTCTCCCATGCCGACCTTTTCAAGGTTTTCTTTGGCAATCTTTTCAGCTTCTGTACGTTCGCGTTTAAGGACAGTCGTCTGAGCGACAATTGTGTTTTCAAGTACGTTAAGATTTTCAAAGAGATTAAAGGATTGGAACACCATCCCCAACTTTTCTCGGTATTGCGTGAGGTCGTAGCCTTTTTCGAGGACGTTTTGTCCATGATAAAGGATTTGTCCATCAGTTGGAGTTTCAAGTAGGTTAATGGAGCGTAGGAAAGTTGATTTTCCGCTTCCAGAGCTTCCGATGATAGAGATAACTTCACCCTTGTGGACAGTTAGAGAAATGTCTTTTAGCACTTCGTTTTGTCCATAGGATTTTTTGAGGTGTTTAATTTCAAGGATTGCTTGTGTCATTATTTCAAATCCTCCGTTTGCATTTGGTTAGCACCTGTAGTATAGGTATCCATGTCCATGCGGCGTTCGATGAAGCGTAGGATACGTGTTACGGTGAAGGTGAGGACAAAGTAAATCACGGCGATGATTGTAAATGTCTGGAAGTATTGATAGGTTTGTGTTGCCACGGTATTTCCTGAGAAATAAAGTTCGACAACAGAGATAACGTTCAATACAGATGTATCTTTGATATTGATGACAAATTCATTACCAGTTGCTGGTAGGATGTTGCGAACTACCTGAGGGAGGACAATCTTACGCATGGTTTGGTTATGGGTCATACCAAGAGCAGTAGCGGCTTCAAATTGTCCCTTGTCAACTGCTAGGATACCACCACGGACGATTTCAGTCATGTAGGCACCAGTGTTGATCGAAACGATGAAGATAGCAGCCAGTGTGCGGTCAAGGTTGATACCGAAAGCTTGGGCAGTTCCATAGTAGATAACCATCGATTGAACGATCATTGGGGTACCACGGAAAATTTCAATGTAGACATTGAGAATCCAGCCGACTAGTTTTTGTAAGCCATAAATGGCTTTATTCTCAGATAGAGGAGCCGTACGGAAGACACCAATGGCAAGTCCAATAATGAGACCTGTGATGGTTCCCACGATAGAGATTAAAAGGGTGATACCAGCACCACGCAAGAGTTGTTGCCAGTTTTCAGAAAGAATTTTAGCGACTTGGCTAAAGAAACTACTGCTAGTCTCTTCAGTTGTTGTAGCTTCGGCAGGTTGCTCTTTGATCATACGATCCATCAAGGCAACTTGGTCATCTTTCGAAATGGTTTCAATGCTAGCATTGATTTGGCTAATACGGTTGTCATCTTTACGAAGTCCAATGGCAATAGCTGTATCTTCTTCCCCCGTTTTGAAACCTGGTTCTACTTGGACCATCTTGAACTTAGAGTTAGCAGCTTCAGCAGTCAGAGCTTCTGGGCGTTCAGAAACATAGGCATCGATGACACCAGCCTCAAGAGCTTGGCGCATTTGAGCGAAGTCTCCCATGGCTGTTTCTTTTTTAGCACCCGGGATTTGTGCAATCAAGTCGTAGAGGTAGACACCTTGTTGAGAAGTGATTTTCGCACCGTTAAAGTCATCCAAAGATTTAGCACTTGCGTAGGCAGAATCTTTTTTGACAAGCAAAACTGGTTCGCTAGTGTAGTAACTGCTTGAAAAGGCAATTTCTTGTTTGCGTTCTGCAGTTGGACTCATACCTGCGATAATCATATCAATTTTACCAGAAGTAAGGGCAGGGACTAGACCTTCCCACTTGGTCTTAACAACCAAAGGTTCTTTACCTAAGTCTTTAGCGATTTTCTTGGCAATTTGGACATCGTATCCATTGGCATACTGGTTGGTTCCATCGATTTTGACAGCTCCATTGCTATCATCATCTTGGGTCCAGTTAAAGGGAGCATATGCTGCTTCCATCCCGATGCGTAAATATTCATCGGCTTGAGCAACATTGACAAGTCCCAGCATCAGCAAGAGACTTGTGAAAATAGATAAGTATATTTTTTTCATGATTTCTCCTATTTCTAATCTATTAAAAAATAACTGTCTCCTATTTTATCGAAAAAAACTCTATTTTTCAATACAGGTAAGCCCTTACTTGAGAAAAAATGATATAATGATAGCAAAGATAAAAAGGGGGCTTGTTTGATGAAAAAAACTTTTTTCTTACTGGTGTTAGGCTTGTTTTGCCTTTTGCCACTCTCTGTTTTTGCCATTGATTTTAAGATAAACTCTTATCAAGGTGATTTGTATATTCATGCAGACAACACGGCAGAATTTAGACAGAAGATAGTTTATCAGTTTGAGGAGGACTTTAAAGGCCAAATCGTGGGACTTGGACGTGCTGGCAAGATGCCTAGTGGATTTGACATTGATCCTCATCCAAAGGTTCAGGCCGCGAAAAATGGTGCTGAATTGACAGACGTTACTAGCGAAGTGATAGAAGGAGCAGATGGTTATACTGTTAAAGTTTATAATCCAGGTCAGGAAGGTGACACAGTTGAAGTTGACCTTGTCTGGAACTTAAAGAACTTGCTTTTTCTTTATGATGATATCGCTGAATTAAATTGGCAACCTCTGACAGATAGTTCAGGGGCTATTGGAAAGTTTGAATTTCGTGTAAGGGGAGACAAGGGGGTTGAAAAACTCTACTTCCATACAGGGAAACTCTTTAAAGAAGGAACGATTGAAAAGAGTAACTTTGATTATACTATTCGTTTAGACAATCTTCCTCCTAAGCGTGGAGTTGAATTGCATGCCTACTGGCCTCGAACTGATTTTGCTAGCGCTAGGGATCAGGGCTTGAAAGGGAATCGTTTAGAGGAGTTTAATAAGATAGAAGACTCGATTGTTAGAGAAAAAGATCAGAGTAAACAACTCGTCACTTGGGTCTTTCCTTCGATACTTTCCATCTCTTTGTTATTGAGTGCTTTCTTCTATTTTATCTATAGAAGAAAGACCACTCCTTCAGTCAAATATGCCAAAAATCATCGTCTCTATGAGCCACCAATGGAATTAGAGCCTATGGTTTTATCAGAGGCTGTCTACTCGACCTCCTTGGAGGAAGTGAGTCCCTTAGTCAAGGGGGCTGGCAAATTCACCTTTGATCAACTCATTCAAGCTACTTTGTTAGATGTGATAGACCGTGGGAATGTCTCTATCATTTCAGAAGGAGATGCAGTTGGCTTGAGGCTGGTAAGAGAAGATGGTTTGTCAAGCTTTGAGATAGACTGTCTAAATCTGGCTTTTTCAGGCAAAAAAGAAGAAACTCTTTCCAATTTGTTTGCAGATTATAAGGTATCTGATAGTCTTTATCGTAGAGCAAAAGTCTCTGATGAAAAACGGATTCAAGCAAAGGGGTGTCAGCTCAAATCGTCTTTTGAAGAAGTATTGAAAGAGATGCAAGAAGGAGTGAGAAATCGAGTTTCCTTCTGGGACCTCCCAGATTATTATCGTTCCTTGACTGGTGGAGAAAAGGCCTTGCAGGTGGGTATGGGTATTTCCACTATCTTGCCCTTATTTATCGGATTTGGTTTGTTCTTGTACAGTTTAGACGTTCATGGCTATCTTTACCTCCCCTTGCCAATACTTGGTTTTCTAGGTTTAGTTTTGGCTGTCTTCTATTATTGGAAGCTTCGACTAGATAATCGTGATGGTGTCCTAAATGAAGCAGGAGCAGAAGTCTACTATCTCTGGACCAGTTTTGAAAATATGTTACGTGAGATTGCACGATTGGATCAGGCTGAATTGGAAAGTATTGTGGTCTGGAATCGCCTCTTGGTCTATGCGACCTTATTTGGCTATGCGGACAAGGTCAGTCATTTGATGAAGGTTCATCATATTCAAGTGGAAAATCCAGATATCAATCTCTATGTAGCTTATGGCTGGCACAGTATGTTTTATCATTCAAGCGCGCAAATGAGCCATTATGCCAATGTCGCAAATACAGCAAGTACCTATTCCGTATCTTCTGGAAGTGGAAGTTCTGGCGGTGGCTTCTCCGGAGGCGGAGGCGGAGGCAGTATAGGCGCCTTTTAAAGAGAACTGTCATAGACTGAAAAAGTATGCTATAATGGAAGATAGAAAAAAGGAGTAATCTATGTATCTTATTGAAATTTTAAAATCTATCTTCTTCGGGATTGTTGAAGGAATTACGGAATGGTTGCCCATTTCCAGTACAGGTCACTTGATTTTAGCAGAGGAATTTATCCAATACCAAAATCAGAATGAAGCCTTTATGTCCATGTTTAATGTCGTGATTCAGCTTGGAGCGATTTTAGCGGTTATGGTGATTTACTTTAACAAGCTCAATCCTTTCAAACCGACTAAGGATAAGCAGGAAGTTCGTAAGACTTGGAGACTGTGGTTGAAGGTCTTGGTTGCAACTTTGCCTTTACTTGCCGTCTTTAAATTTGATGATTGGTTTGATACCCACTTCCATAACATGGTTTCAGTTGCTCTCATGTTGATTATCTATGGGATTGCCTTTATCTATTTGGAAAAGCGCAATAAAGCGCGTGCTATCGAGCCAAGTGTGACAGAGTTGGACAAGCTTCCTTATACGACAGCTTTCTATATCGGACTCTTCCAAGTTCTTGCCCTTTTGCCAGGAACTAGCCGTTCTGGGGCAACGATTGTCGGTGGTTTGTTAAATGGAACCAGTCGTTCTGTTGTAACGGAATTTACCTTCTATCTTGGGATTCCTGTTATGTTTGGAGCTAGTGCCTTAAAGATTTTCAAATTTGTGAAAGCAGGACAACTCTTGAGCTTTGGGCAATTGTTCTTGCTCTTGGTTGCGATGGGAATCGCCTTTGCAGTCAGCATGGTCGCTATTCGTTTCTTGACAAGCTATGTGAAAAAACACGACTTTACCCTTTTCGGTAAATACCGTATCGTGCTTGGTGGTGTCTTGCTACTTTACAGCTTTGTTCGTTTATTTGTATAAGAAAAACCTTGAAGGGTCAGCTCTTCAAGGTTTTATATTCCATAAAAATCAAAAAGCAAACTAGGAAGCTAGCCGCAGGCTACTCAAAGCACTGCTTTGAGGTTGTAAATAAGACTGACAGAGTCAGTAACATATACCTACGGTAAGGCGACGCTGACGTGGTTTGAAGATATTTTCGAAGAGTATTACAATCCAGTCATGGTAATCCCCAACAGGCGGATACCTCTTTCTTTCTCGCTTAATTCTTCATAGAGTTGCAGGGCTATTTGACTTATCTGACTAGCATCCTGTGTTTTTTGAGCCAGACTTTTTCGTTTAGTCAGAGTTGAAAAGTCCTCATAGCGAATTTTCAGAATAACAATTTTTCCAGATTTTTCTTGTTGATTGAGATTGAGAGCGACTCTTTCTGATAGGAGAGTTAGCTCTTTTTTGATATCTTCCTCGGCACGGAGAATCTTTCCATAGGTTTTCTCTTTCCCGATTGATTTACGGATGCGGTTGGATTTGACGGGGGAATTGTGGATACCACGAGCCTTTCGATAAAGGTCATAGCCCAGTCTGCCAAAGCGGTCTATTAGGGTCACTTCAGGGACTTCAAGTAGGTCAGCGCCAGTAAAAACACCCATTTGATGAAGTCTTTCCACTGTCTTTTTTCCTACTCCATGAAACTTGGAAATATCCATTTGTTTTAGAAAGTCCTCAGCCTGGTCAGGAAGAATCACTGTCAGACCATGTGGTTTTTGATAATCACTAGCCATTTTAGCTAAGAATTTGTTGTAAGAAACGCCAGCAGAAGCAGTTAGATGGAGTTCCTGCCAGATATCCTCTTGAATGAGACGAGCAATTTTGACTGCCGACTTGATGCCGAGTTTATTTTCTGTTACATCCAAATAGGCTTCGTCAATACTCATAGGCTCAATCAAATCTGTATAGCGCTTAAAAATAGCTCGAATCTGGAATCCCACAGTCTTGTATTTCTCATAATTTCCTGAGATAAAGATGGCCTGGGGACAACGCTCATAAGCTTCCTTGGAACTCATGGCAGAATGGACACCAAAAGCTCGTGCCTCATAGCTACAGGTCGAAACGACTCCTCGTCCACCTGTTTGCCGAGGGTCGCTTCCTATAATGACAGGCTTTCCTCTGAGTTTAGGATTATCTCTGATTTCCACCGCAGCAAAAAAGGCATCCATATCAATATGGATGATTTTTCTTGACAAATCATTTAATAATGGAAAAATCAACATGCTTATCGCCTTTTTACTGCTTATTTTCTTTTATTATACCCTTTTTTCTGAAAAAAAGAAAAAAGGACTTTATTTTTTCAAAAATATAATACAGTTCGGGGAAAATATAGACTGTTTTAGAAAAGAAAGTGTAAAAATAGGGATTTTCCACTTGTTGAAAACGATTACTGTATGGTATACTTGTCTCATGAATGTAACAGATGACTGTTACTAGAAAGAAAAAAGAGGACATTAACATGGTTGTTAAGACAGTTGTTGAAGCACAAGATATTTTTGACAAAGCTTGGGAAGGCTTCAAAGGCGTAGATTGGAAAGAAAAAGCAAGTGTATCACGCTTCGTACAAGCTAACTACACACCTTACGATGGAGACGAAAGCTTCCTTGCTGGACCAACAGAACGTTCACTTCACATCAAAAAAATTGTAGAAGAAACTAAAGCACACTACGAAGAAACTCGTTTCCCAATGGACACTCGTCCAACATCTATTGCTGATATCCCAGCAGGATTTATCGATAAAGAAAACGAAGTTATCTTCGGTATCCAAAACGATGAACTCTTCAAATTGAACTTCATGCCAAAAGGTGGTATCCGTATGGCTGAAACTACTTTGAAAGAAAATGGATACGAACCAGATCCAGCTGTTCACGAAATCTTTACTAAATACGTAACAACAGTTAACGACGGTATCTTCCGTGCTTACACTTCAAACATTCGTCGCGCACGTCACGCACACACTGTAACTGGTCTTCCAGATGCATACTCACGCGGACGTATCATCGGTGTTTACGCACGTCTTGCTCTTTACGGTGCAGACTACTTGATGCAAGAAAAAGTAAACGACTGGAACGCAATCGAAGAAATCGATGAAGAAACAATCCGTCTTCGTGAAGAAATCAACCTTCAATACCAAGCATTGCAACAAGTTGTTCGCTTGGGTGACCTTTACGGAGTTGATGTTCGCAAACCAGCTATGAACGTTAAAGAAGCTATCCAATGGGTTAACATCGCCTTCATGGCTGTCTGCCGTGTTATCAACGGTGCTGCTACATCCCTAGGACGTGTACCAATCGTATTGGACATCTTTGCAGAACGTGACCTTGCTCGTGGTACATTTACTGAATCAGAAATCCAAGAATTCGTTGATGATTTCGTTATGAAACTTCGTACAGTTAAATTTGCTCGTACAAAAGCTTACGACCAATTGTACTCAGGTGACCCAACTTTCATCACAACTTCTATGGCAGGTATGGGTAACGACGGTCGTCACCGTGTTACTAAGATGGACTACCGTTTCTTGAACACTCTTGACAACATCGGTAACTCACCAGAACCAAACTTGACAGTTCTTTGGACTGACAAATTGCCATACAACTTCCGTCGCTACTGTATGCACATGAGCCACAAACACTCTTCTATCCAATACGAAGGTGTAACAACAATGGCTAAAGACGGATATGGTGAAATGAGCTGTATCTCATGCTGTGTGTCTCCACTAGACCCAGAAAATGAAGAGCAACGCCACAACATCCAGTACTTCGGTGCGCGTGTAAACGTATTGAAAGCCCTTCTTACTGGTTTGAACGGTGGTTACGACGATGTTCACAAAGACTACAAAGTATTTGACATCGAACCAATCCGTGACGAAGTTCTTGAATTTGAATCAGTTAAAGCTAACTTTGAAAAATCTCTTGACTGGTTGACTGACACTTACGTAGATGCTTTGAACATTATCCACTACATGACTGATAAGTACAACTACGAAGCTGTTCAAATGGCCTTCTTGCCAACTAAACAACGTGCTAACATGGGATTCGGTATCTGTGGATTTGCCAACACTGTTGATACATTGTCAGCTATCAAATACGCTACGGTTAAACCAATCCGTGACGAAAATGGCTACATCTACGATTACGAAACAATCGGTGAATACCCACGTTGGGGTGAAGACGACCCACGTTCAAACGAATTGGCAGAATGGTTGATTGAAGCTTACACAACTCGTCTACGTAGCCACAAACTTTACAAAGACGCTGAAGCTACAGTATCACTTTTGACAATCACATCTAACGTTGCTTACTCTAAACAAACTGGTAACTCACCAGTCCACAAAGGTGTATATCTCAACGAAGATGGTTCTGTGAACTTGTCTAAACTTGAATTCTTCTCACCAGGTGCTAACCCATCTAACAAAGCTAAAGGTGGATGGTTGCAAAACTTGAACTCACTTTCTAGCCTTGACTTTAGTTATGCAGCTGATGGTATCTCATTGACTACACAAGTATCACCTCGTGCTCTTGGTAAGACTCGTGACGAACAAGTTGATAACTTGGTAACAATCCTTGATGGTTACTTCGAAAACGGTGGACAACACGTTAACTTGAACGTTATGGACTTGAACGATGTTTACGAAAAGATTATGTCAGGTGAAGACGTTATCGTACGTATCTCTGGATACTGTGTAAACACTAAATACCTCACTCCAGAACAAAAAACTGAATTGACACAACGTGTATTCCACGAAGTTCTTTCAATGGATGATGCCTTGGATGCATTGAGTTAAGATTATATAAAATAATACAAAGAAGAACTAGTTAAAAGCTAGTTCTTCTTTTTGTAAAATTTATTGGTCAATTAAAGTCAAAATACTTGACCTTTTCTGACTAATGTAGTATATTATAAACGTAAGGTAAATGAAAGCCTTACTAGAACACTTATTTAAAGTAAAATAGAAAGAGGTGGGGTCTATGTTTAATCTAGAAATCTTTAGAAGTAAAGATAGTCTACTCCTGCTTGAAAAAGAAAAACAAGAAATAGTACGTAGAGTAGCGATTTAGCTAGTCTAAATTTTTTAAAACAAAGGTCAAAGATAGTCAATATCAGTAATAATAAATAACAAAAAGAGGTAAAGAATATGAATAACAATTTTAATAATTTTAACAACATGGATGATTTATTTAACCAATTGATGGGTGGTATGCGAGGATATAGTTCTGAAAATCGTCGCTATTTGATTAATGGACGTGAAGTGACACCTGAGGAATTTGCTCACTATCGTGCGACTGGTCAATTACCAGGAAATGCCGAATCTGATGGCCAAATGCCACAACAGGCTTCAAGTATGAAACAAGACGGTGTCCTTGCTAAACTAGGTCGAAACTTGACAGCAGAAGCGCGTGAGGGCAAGCTCGATCCTGTTATCGGACGAAACAAGGAAATTCAAGAAACATCTGAAATCCTCTCACGCCGCACCAAGAACAATCCTGTTTTGGTCGGAGATGCAGGTGTTGGTAAGACAGCAGTTGTCGAAGGCCTAGCACAAGCTATTGTAAATGGTGATGTTCCAGCTGCTATTAAGAACAAGGAAATTATTTCCATCGATATCTCAGGTCTTGAGGCTGGTACTCAATACCGTGGTAGCTTTGAAGAAAACGTTCAAAACTTAGTCAATGAAGTAAAAGAAGCGGGAAATATCATTCTTTTCTTTGATGAAATTCACCAAATTCTCGGTGCTGGTAGCACTGGTGGAGACAGTGGTTCTAAGGGGCTCGCGGATATTCTCAAGCCAGCTCTCTCTCGTGGAGAATTGACAGTGATTGGGGCAACAACTCAAGACGAATATCGTAACACCATCTTGAAGAATGCAGCTCTTGCTCGTCGTTTCAACGAAGTCAAGGTCAATGCTCCTTCAGCAGAGGATACATATAAAATCCTTCAAGGAATTCGTGATCTCTATCAACAACACCACAATGTCATCTTGCCAGATGAAGTCTTAAAAGCAGCAGTGGATTATTCTGTTCAGTATATTCCTCAACGTAGTTTGCCAGATAAGGCTATCGACCTTGTCGATGTTACGGCGGCTCACTTGGCAGCTCAGCATCCAGTAACAGATGTTCATGCTGTTGAACGTGAAATTGAGGCAGAAAAAGACAAGCAAGAAAAAGCAGTTGAGGCAGAAGATTTTGAAGCAGCTCTAAACTATAAAACACGCATTGCAGAATTGGAAAAGAAAATCGAAAACCATACAGAAGATATGAAAGTGACTGCAAGTGTCAACGATGTGGCTGAATCTGTAGAACGTATGACGGGTATTCCAGTATCTCAAATGGGGGCTACGGACATCGAACGTTTGAAAGATATGGGTCATCGTTTGCAGACGAAAGTTATTGGTCAAGATAAGGCCGTTGAAGCAGTAGCAAAAGCTATCCGTCGTAACCGTGCTGGTTTTGATGAAGGTAACCGTCCAATCGGTAGCTTCCTCTTTGTAGGTCCTACTGGTGTTGGTAAGACTGAGTTGGCTAAACAATTGGCTCTTGATATGTTCGGAACGAAAGATGCTATCATCCGTTTGGATATGTCTGAGTACAGTGATCGCACAGCTGTTTCTAAGCTAATTGGTACAACAGCAGGATATGTTGGTTACGATGACAACAACAATACCTTGACAGAACGCGTCCGTCGCAATCCATACTCAATCGTACTTTTGGATGAGATTGAAAAGGCTGACCCTCAAGTCATCACCCTTCTCCTCCAAGTTTTGGACGATGGTCGTTTGACAGATGGTCAAGGTAACACTGTCAACTTCAAGAATACGGTGATTATCGCAACTTCAAACGCAGGCTTTGGTTACGAAGCTAACTTGACAGAAGATGCTGATAAACCAGAATTGATGGATCGTTTGAAACCTTACTTCCGTCCAGAATTCCTTAACCGTTTCAATGCTGTCATCGAATTCTCACACTTGAGCAAAGAAGATCTTTCTAAGATTGTAGACCTTATGTTGGTTGAAGTTAACAAGACGCTTTCTAAGAAAGACATTGACTTGGCAGTGAGCGAAGCTGCTAAAGAATACATGACTGAGGAAGGCTACGATGAAGTCATGGGTGTTCGTCCACTCCGTCGTGTGGTTGAACAACAAATCCGTGACAAAGTCACAGACTTCCACTTGGATAACCTTGATGCTAAACACCTAGAAGCTGACATGGAAGATGGTGTTTTGGTCATTCGTGAAAAAGTCTAAATCAAGATTTTGAAAATAAAAAAAGGAACCAGTTCAAAAGCTGGTTTCTTTTTTATTATTAGATGACATGACGTTCAAAGGCATCGTCTGAGATTCCTTGTTGGAGAATCAATTTTGCCCATTCTTTAGCTGAAAATAGGCTGTGATCCTTGTAGTTACCGCAAGATTCGATGGTTGTTCCAGGGACGTCTTCCCAAGTAGTAGTCTCAGCGATTTCTTTGAGCGAATCCTTGATAACAGATGCGATTTCAGCGCTAGTATGACGTCCCCACATAATCATGTGAAAGCCTGTACGGCAACCAAATGGTGAACAGTCAATCATGCCGTCAATTCGGGTACGGATGAGTTTGGCCAAGAGGTGCTCAATAGTGTGCAAGCCAGCGGTAGGGATAGAGTCTTCGTTTGGTTGCACCAAGCGAATATCAAAGTTGGAGATAACGTCTCCCTTTGGCCCTGTTTCTTCCCCAATCAAGCGAACATAGGGTGCTTTAACAATGGTGTGGTCAAGTTCAAAACTTTCAACAATAACTTCTTTTGACATGGTAAATCCTTTCAGTTTTCTTCTTTCATTATAACATAAAGACGGCTCCTGAGACAGAGAGAAAACCTCTCCGAGGGTGGAGAGGTTTGAATCGTTATTTACGATACAAGCGGTCGTATTGGTAGTAAGGGTCAAAGGTTACATTGATACCCAGTTTACGAAGGACATTCTTATCTTCATCGGTTAAGATGATGGTTGAGTGGGCTTCGCTTCCTTTGAGGTTGCCAAGTTCTTCCATGGCATGCGCAGCGTCAGGATTTTCCGTAGCTGTGATAGCAAGTGCAATCAAGATTTCATTTGAATGCAGGCGTGGATTGCGACTACCTAGATGATCGATTTTAAGACCTTGGATCGGTTTGACGACTTCAGGTTCGATTAGTTTTACTTCTTTAGCGATGTCAGCTGATTTTTTGATGGCGTTAATCAAGGCAGCGGCTGTAGGGCCAAAGAGCTCTGAGTTCTTACCAGTAACAATTTCCCCAGTTGGCAATTCAAGGGCTAGGGCTGGTCCGCCAGTTTCTTCTGCTTTTTGACGCGCAACGACAGCAACCTCACGGTCTGCTGGTGTGATACCGAGGTCATTCATAAGCAACTCGATTTTCTTGACAGCAGCTTCGCCAACTTTTTCGGCTTTAAAATCAAGAACAGTTTGATAGTAACGGCGGATGATTTCTTGTTTAGAAGCTTCGACAGCAGCATCATCATCTGTAATAGCGAAACCAACCATGTTGACCCCCATGTCTGTCGGTGAAGCGTATGGAGACTCTCCTAGGATACGTTCCAACATGCGCTTGAGCACTGGAAAAATTTCGATATCACGGTTGTAGTTGACAGTGGTTTCTCCATAGGTTTGGAGATGGAAGGGGTCGATCATGTTGACATCATCAAGGTCTGCTGTGGCAGCCTCGTAGGCCAAGTTGACCGGGTGATGAAGGGGAAGATTCCAAACTGGGAAGGTTTCAAATTTAGCGTAGCCAGACTTGATACCATTGATTTGGTCGTGGTACATATTGGACATACAGGTTGCCAATTTTCCAGAACCAGGTCCAGGAGCGGTTACGACAATCAAGTTACGACTGGTTTTGATGTAGTCGTTTTTCCCCATACCTTCTGGAGAAATGATGTGATCCATATCTGTCGGATATCCTTTGATTGGATAATGAAGATAAGAATCAATTCCGTTTTTCTCAAGTTGGTTGCGGAAGGCATCTGCAGCTGGTTGACCAGCGTACTGTGTGATAACAACGGAGCCAACAAAAATTCCCAATTCATTGAATTTATCAATCAAACGAAGAACTTCTTGGTCATAAGAAATGCCCAAGTCACCACGTGCTTTGGAATGTTCGATATTGCTAGCATTAATAGCAATCACAACCTCAACCTGCTCTTTCAATTCTTGTAAGAGCTTGATTTTGTTGTCAGGCTCATAACCAGGAAGGACACGAGCAGCGTGGAAATCTTCTAACATTTTGCCACCAAACTCTAAGTAGAGCTTGCCGTCAAATTGGTTAATGCGCTCCAAAATGTGGTCGCGCTGTAGATTCAAATATTGTTCAGAACTAAAAGCTTGTTTTTTCATTTTTTTACCTCTGACCTCTATTATAATAAAAAATTGGAAGTTAGGAAACTATGGAGTTAAAAAAGGAATTAAAAAGATTAGGCAAACGCTTGCACAAAACTCTAAAAAGCGCTATCATAGACTACAGATTATTAAAATAATGAGGTAAGAAGATGCAAGAAAAATGGTGGCACAATGCCGTAGTCTATCAAGTTTATCCTAAGAGCTTTATGGATAGCAACGGAGATGGAATTGGCGATTTGACAGGAATTACCAGTAAGTTAGACTATCTAGCCAAGTTAGGAATTACAGCGATTTGGCTTTCTCCCGTTTATGACAGTCCGATGGATGATAATGGCTATGATATTGCTGATTATCAAGCGATTGCAGCTATTTTCGGGACTATGGAAGATATGGACCAACTGATAGCAGAAGCTAAGAAACGTGATATTCGTATCATCATGGACTTAGTGGTCAATCATACTTCAGATGAGCATGCTTGGTTTGTCGAGGCCTGTGAAAATCCTGACAGCCCTGAACGTGACTACTATATTTGGCGGGACGAACCCAACAATCTAGATTCTATCTTTAGTGGATCTGCTTGGGAATACGATGAAAAGTCAGGTCAATATTATCTCCACTTTTTCAGTAAGAAACAGCCTGATCTCAACTGGGAAAATGAAAAACTTCGCCAGAAAATTTATGAAATGATGAACTTCTGGATTGATAAAGGCATTGGTGGTTTCCGCATGGATGTCATTGACATGATTGGAAAGATTCCTGACGAGAAAGTAGTCAATAATGGTCCTATGCTCCACCCTTATCTCAAGGAGATGAATCAGGCGACCTTTGGAGATAAGAATCTCTTGACAGTAGGAGAGACTTGGGGAGCAACTCCAGAGATCGCTAAGCTCTACTCTGATCCAAAGGGGCAAGAATTGTCTATGGTCTTCCAGTTTGAACATATCGGTCTTCAGTATCAGGAAGGTCAGCCTAAATGGCACTATCAAAAAGAGCTGAATATCGCTAAGTTAAAAGAAATTTTTAACAAATGGCAGACAGAATTAGGAGTTGAGGACGGTTGGAATTCGCTCTTCTGGAACAATCATGACCTTCCTCGTATCGTCTCAATCTGGGGAAATGACCAGGAATACCGCGAAAAATCTGCCAAAGCCTTTGCAATCTTGCTTCATCTCATGAGAGGAACACCTTATATCTACCAAGGTGAGGAGATTGGGATGACCAACTATCCCTTTGAAACGCTGGACCAAGTAGAAGATATTGAATCCCTCAATTATGCGCGTGAAGCTCTTGAAAAAGGCGTTCCGATGGAAGAGATCATGGATAGTATCCGTGTTATTGGACGTGACAATGCCCGTACTCCGATGCAATGGGATGAGAGCAAAAACGCTGGTTTCTCGACAGGTCAACCTTGGTTGGCAGTCAATCCAAACTATCAAGCAATCAACGTTCAAGAAGCGCTGGCAAATCCAGATTCTATTTTCTATACTTATCAGAAACTGGTTCAAATCCGCAAAGAGAATAGCTGGCTGATTCGAGCTGACTTTGAATTGCTTGATACGGCTGACAAGGTCTTCGCCTATATCCGTAAAGATGGGTACCGTCGTTTCCTAGTTGTGGCTAACTTGTCCAATGAAGAGCAAGACTTGACCGTAGAAGGAAATGTCAAATCGGTCTTAATTGAAAACACCGTGGCTCAAGAAGTTTTTGAAAAACAAATCTTGGCTCCATGGGATGCTTTCTGTGTGGAATTGACTGATTAAAAAGTGAGAATCTTAAGCTTATAGAGTTTGAATTTTTTGCTAAAAGTTTTTCAGAGAACTCTTTTAAAAATATTTGTTAGAATTTTCTAAAAAATCTCTCAAAAGCTCTTGCATTTATAGAAAAATAGGTTATAATGGTGAAAAACCTATCTTAAAGGAGATTGCCTATGAAATCGAAAAAGTGGCTCTTAGGAGCGGGAGTGACCTTGAGTGCGGCCCTTCTTTTGGCAGCTTGTGGTAAAAGCGAAAAGAATGCGGACGCTCCTAAAACATTTTCTTATGTCTACGCTATGGATCCATCATCTTTGGATTACAGTGTGACGAGCAAGAGCTCAACTTCTGACGTTATAGCAAACGTTGTCGATGGCCTTTTGGAAAATGATAAGTATGGAAACTTAATTCCATCGCTTGCAGAAGACTGGTCCGTTTCTAAAGATGGTTTGACTTATACCTACAAACTTCGTAAGGGTGTAAAATGGTATACTTCTGAAGGAGAAGAGTATGCCGAAGTCAAGGCCCAAGACTTTGTTACAGGTTTGAAACACGCAGCTGATGGTAAATCAGACGGTCTCTCTCTCCTTCAAGATTCAATTAAAGGATTGGCTGCCTATATCAGTGGTGAAAGCAATGACTTTTCTACTGTAGGTGTAAAAGCTGTTGATGATTACACGGTTGAATATACGCTCAACAAACCAGAAAGTTTCTGGAACTCTAAAGTAACAACAGCAACCATGCTTCCAGTGAATGAAGAATTTTTGAATTCTAAAGGAAAAGACTATGGAACTCCTGCTCCATCAAGTATTCTTTATAATGGTCCTTATTTATTGAAGTCATTGACGTCAAAATCTGCCATCGAATATGAAAAAAATCCGAACTACTGGGACAAGGATAATGTTAAGATTGACAGTATTAAACTAACCTTCTATGATGGTTCCGACCAAGAATCTTTGATTCGAAGCTTTACACAAGATGCCTATACTACAGCTCGTCTTTTCCCAACAAGCTCAAACTTTGAGTCAACTAAGAAAGAGTATGGAGATAAGATTGTCTACAGTCCACAAGAAGCGACAAGCTACTATCTCACTGTTAACGTAAATCGTCAGTCTTACAATAAAACGGCTAAAACAGACGAAACTCAAAAAACTTCAACAAAAGAAGCTCTCCTTAACAAGAACTTCCGTCAGGCATTGAACTTTGCCCTTGACCGTCACTCTTACACTGCTCAGTTAAATGGTGAAGAAGGTGCGGATAAGATTATTCGTAATAGCTTAGTGCCTCATGACTATGTCCAAGTTGGCGAAAAGACCTTTGGTGAACTGGCTCAAGAGCAGTTGGTTTCTTATGGGGAACAGTGGAAAGATGTAGCTTTGACAGATGGTAAGGATACGATTTATAATCCAGAAAAAGCTAAGGCTGCCTTTGCAAAAGCAAAGACAGAATTGCAAGCAAAGGGTGTGACATTCCCAATTCGTTTGGATATTCCGGTTGAACAAACAGATGTGATTGCTGTCCAGCAAACTAACTCACTTAAGCAATCTATCGAATCAACACTTGGTACTGATAATGTCATTATCGATGTCCTTCAAATGACTGATAATGAAAAAATGAGCATCACGTCTCAAGCTAAGGTTCCAGCACAAAAAGACTATGACTTGAATGGAACTGGTTGGGGACCAGACTATCAAGACCCAGCTACCTACCTAAACATTCTCGATGCTAAGAAGGGTTCTGCTCTTAAACACTTGGGGATCACTCGTGGAAAAGATCCAGAAGTGATGGCTCAAGTTGGACTGGACGAATATAAGAAACTCTTGGACGATGCTGCAGCTGAAACAAGTGACCTCAATAAGCGTTATGAAAAATACGCTAAAGCTCAAGCTTGGGTATCGGATAGCTCACTTTTAATTCCAGTTGCTTCTTCAGGTGGTTCTCCAACTGTTAGCCGTACTGTACCATTCACAAAAGCATACTCTCAAGTCGGAATCAAGGGAGATCCATTTGTATTCAAAGGTTTGGAGTTGCAAAAGGATGTTGTGACGACAAAAGAATATGAAGAAGCTCTCAAGAAATGGCAGAAAGAAAAAATCGAAACAAATGCCAAATACCAAAAAGAGCTTGAAAAACACATTAAATAGTCTATAGCAAGACAAGGAAGTTGCAGAGAATCTGTGCTTCCTTTTTTGGTTATGGGATGTTAGTAGCTTAGAAACTAGTAACTTTACATTTCTGAATAAATTTGATAAAATATGGCTATGTTATAAAAAGTGACATAAAGGAGTGGGTGATGACAATGAAAAAAAGACTTATCGGAACTGGTCTTGTCCTAGCTACAGGGATTTTACTCTCAGCTTGTGGGCAATCTAACACAGATACAAAGACGTATTCGTCAACTTTTAGTGGAAATCCAACAACTTTTAATTATCTTTTAGATTATTATGCAGATAATACATCTATAATTACTAATCTTGTGGATGGTTTGCTAGAAAATGATAGCTATGGTAATCTGACACCAGCTCTAGCTGAGGATTGGTCTGTTTCAGCAGATGGTTTGACTTATACCTATAAACTCAGAAAAGATGCCAAGTGGTATACGGCTGATGGAGAAGAATATGCTCCAGTAAAAGCACAGGACTTTGTTACTGGGATCAAATATGCTTCGGATAACAAGGGGCAAGCGATGGATCTCATTCAAAATTCAATCAAGGGATTGAATGACTATGTGACTGGTGTGACAAATGATTTCTCTGCTGTTGGTGTCAAAGCCTTGGATGACTATACGGTTGAGTACACTTTGACAAGACCAGAGCCTTATTGGAATTCTAAGACGACTAACAGTATTCTCTTCCCAGTCAATGAAGAGTTTTTGAAGTCAAAGGAAAAAGAATTTGGTACCTTGACGCCAAGTAGTATCCTTTACAACGGACCTTACTTGTTAAAAGATTTCACATCAAAATCTTCGATCGAGTATGTGAAGAATCCACACTATTATGATCATGATAAAGTAACCATTGAAAAAGTTAAACTGGCTTATTTTGATGGTTCTGATCAAGAGATGACTATTCGAAATTTTGAAAGTGGTGCCTATTCTCTGGCGGGAGTTTATCCAAACAGCTCTAACTATGCCAAGACAAAAGAAAAATATCAAGACAATATTGTTTATAGCTTACAAGACAAGACATCTTGGTACTTTAACTTTAATGTTAACCGTAAAGCTTATAACCATACGGCTAAAACAACAGGTGAACAAAAGAAATCAACTCAAATAGCAATTTTAAATAAGAACTTCCGTCAAGCAATCAATTTTGCTATCGATCGTACGTCTTATTCTGCCCAATCTAATGGTCAAGAAGCAGCAAGCAAGACCCTTCGTAATACCCTTGTTCCCCCTACATTTGTGCAGGTGGGGGATAAGAGCTTCGGAGAAGTGGTTTCTTCTAAACTTGTTCAGTACGGAACAGAATGGTCAGGTATTAACTTGTCGGATGCCCAAGACGGATACTTCAACAAGGAAAAGGCCCAAGCAAAATTTGCGGAAGCTAAAAAGGAATTGGAATCAAAAGGGGTGACCTTCCCTATTCATATTGATGTTCCTGTTGATCAAACCAATAAAAATGCGGTTTCTGGTATGAATTCGGTTAAACAGACCTTGGAGACCGTATTTGGGGATGACAATATTGTGGTTGATGTGCAACAATTATCTACGGATGATTTCAGCAATGTTGCATTTCTTGCTCCAAATCCAGCGTCTCGTGATTACGATTTAAACTTTGATGGTTGGGTGGGTGATTACCAAGATCCGTCAACTTATCTTGATCCATTTAATGCAGAAGATGGTTTCTATCTCAAGATTTTTGGTTTGGATGCTAAGGAAGATCAAGAACTGATTAAGAGTTTAGGTCTCGATACCTATACGAAACTTTTAAAAGAGGCAGATGCGGAAAACAAAGATGTTGCTAAGCGTTATGAAAAATATGCTGAAGCACAAGCTTGGATGATTGATAATTCTCTAATCATGTCTACGATGTCAAATGGTGGTACAGCCTCTGTCACCAAAGTAACTCCATTTACACGTGCTTACTCTCTAGTGGGTATCAAAGGTGATGGAAATAACTACAAGTACATGAAACTTCAAAAAGACCCTGTTACCAAGAAACAATTTGATGAAGCTAAGGCTAAGTGGGAAGAAGAAAGTAAGAAGGCTATTGAAAAAAGCCAAAAAGAATTTGAAAGTCATATCAAATAAAAAATAAGAACAAGGATACTTTACCATCAGTATCCTTGTTTTTTGTATAAGAAGCCAATTTACAAAATAGGTATAATTTTCAGGTAATTTTAGTAAAGAAAAAGCGATGAAAACGCTGATAAAAAAGGAATAAATGGAAATTATTTCATGATTGTGATATAATAATTCTGATAATCAACATATAGGGGAAAACGATGAATAAACGTTCAAAAAGAGCCCGTTCGGGGAAAGTTAAGCGGAGTGTTAATATAGCTTTATTAACCATTTATGTATTATTGGGTGGTTTTTTGCTGTTTTTGATTTTTAGACATAATATATTGGCGTTTAGATACCTGAATGTTATAACGGCAGCCGTAGTGATTTTGGTCGCTTTAGCGAGTCTGCTTTTGATAATTTATAGAAAAGCAGAAAAATTTACGATTTTCTTTTTAACACTGGCTATTTTAGTGAGTTCAGTTTCTTTCTTTGCACTGCAACAATTTGTCGGCTTTACTAGTCATATCAATTCTACGTCGAATTACTCAGAATACTCAATGAGTGTTGTTGTTCTGAAAGACAGTGAGGTTCATAATGTCACACAACTAGATAGTGTTACAGGGCCTACGGATACAGATAATGAGAATATTCAAAAATTGATAGCTGATATCAAAACTAGTCAGAGCAAAGAATTAACTGTTGAACAAAGCACTTCATATCTTGCAGCTTATAAGAGTTTGGTATCGGGTGAAGCAAAAGCGATTGTCTTAAATAGCGTCTTTGAAAATATTATCGAATCTGAATATCCTGATTACGCATCAAAAATTAGGAAAATCTACACTAAAAATATCACAAAAGAAGTAGCTGCTCCTAAAATTTCTAAGAATAAATCCTTTAATGTCTATGTGAGTGGTATTGACACTTACGGCCCAATTAGTTCGGTTTCTCGATCTGATGTCAATATCATTATGACAGTTAATCGTGAAACGAAAAAGATTCTCTTGACAACAACGCCTCGTGATTCCTATGTTCCGATTGCAGACGGAGGGAATAATCAAAAAGATAAGTTGACTCATGCAGGTATTTATGGAGTAGATGCTTCGATTCATACACTGGAAAATCTCTATGGTATTGACTTGAACTATTATGCTCGTTTGAATTTCACTTCTTTCTTGAAATTGATAGACCTCCTTGGTGGAGTTGATGTCTATAATGATCAAGAATTTAATGCACATACAAATAATGGAAAACATTACCCTGCAGGTACATTACATTTGGATTCGAAAGATGCTCTTGGATTCGTCCGTGAACGCTACTCTTTAGCTGATGGGGATCGTGACCGTGGTCGTAATCAACAAAAGGTTATTGTCGCAATCATTCAGAAATTAACGTCCAGTGAAGCTTTGAAAAATTATAGTGATATTATTCAAGGTCTGCAAGATTCTCTTCAAACAAATATGCCTATCGAAACGATGATGGATTTGGTTAATGCTCAGTTAGATAGTGGTGGCAGTTATAAAGTCAACTCTCAGGATATCAAAGGTACAGGTCGAATGGGACTTCCTTCTTATGCTATGCCAGATAGTAACCTCTATATGATGGAAATCGATGATAGTAGTCTAGCAGCTGCTAAAAGTGCGATACAAGATGTGATGGAGGGAAGATGATATGATTGATATCCACTCTCACATTGTCTTTGATGTAGATGACGGACCAAAGTCTATAGAAGATAGTAAGGCCCTCTTAAGAGAAGCTTATAATCAAGGGGTTCGGATGATTGTTTCGACTTCGCACCGTCGAAAAGGGATGTTTGAGACTCCAGAAGAAAAAATAGCGACGAATTTTTTAAAGGTTCGTGAGATTGCAAAAGAAGTGGCAGATGATTTGGTCATTGCTTACGGAGCAGAGATATACTATACTCCGGATGTTCTAGAAAAACTAGAAAACAAGCGTATTCCTACTCTTAATGATAGTCGTTATGCTTTGATTGAATTTAGTATGAATACACCCTATCGCGATATTCATAGAGGGTTAAGCAATGTTTTGATGTTAGGGATTACCCCGGTGATTGCTCATATTGAACGTTATGATGCGTTGGAAAACAATGAAAAACGTGTTAGGGAACTGATTGATATGGGGTGCTATACACAAGTAAATAGTTCTCACGTTCTAAAACCTAAGCTCTTTGGTGAAACTTATAAATTTATGAAAAAGAGAGCCCAATATTTTTTGGAGAGAGATCTGGTTCATGTCGTTGCAAGTGATATGCACAACTTAGATAGTAGACCCCCCTATATGGAGGAAGCTTATCAGATTATTTCTAAAAAATATGGTAGAGCTAAGGCCGAAGAACTATTTGTAGAGAACCCTAGGAAAATTATAATGGATCAAATAATTTAGGAGAAAATATGAAAGAACAAAATACTATGGAAATCGATGTATTTCACCTGTTAAAAATTCTTTGGAAACGAAAAATTCTAATTGCATTGGTAGCGATTGTAGTTGGAGCTTTAGCTTTTGCCTACAGTGCTTTTATCGTAAAACCGGAGTTCACTAGTACTACACGTATTTATGTAGTCAACCGTAATCAGGGGGATAAGCCTGGTTTGACAAACCAAGACTTGCAAGCTGGATCATACTTG
The DNA here is from genome assembly GCF_003942865.1 of Streptococcus mitis. GTDB lineage: Bacteria > Bacillota > Bacilli > Lactobacillales > Streptococcaceae > Streptococcus > Streptococcus mitis_BI. The sequence goes on from NZ_RJNZ01000002.1 coordinate 231,873, forward strand.
GTTAAAGACTACCGTGAAATTATTTTGTCTCAAGATGTTTTGGAAAAGGTTACATCTAATTTAAAATTAGATCTATCACCAAAAGATTTGGCTAAAAAAGTCAAAGTAACTGTACCAGTCGATACTCGTATCGTATCTATTTCAGTTAATGATAGAGTCCCTGAGGAAGCTAGTCGTATTGCTAACTCCTTGAGAGAGGTAGCTGCTGAAAAGATTATCAGTATCACGCGAGTTTCTGATGTTACAACTCTTGAAGAAGCTCGTCCTGCTATAGCACCATCTTCTCCAAATATTCGTAAAAATACAATTATTGGACTATTAGGAGGAACATTCTTTATGGTTATCACTGTTCTTATCGTTGAACTGGTTGATACACGAGTGAAACGTCCAGAGGATATTGAAGAGGTTATGCAAATCGCATTGTTAGGAGTTGTTCCAAATTTGGATAAATTGAAATAGGAGAGAGTTATGCCGACATTAGAAATAGCACAGAAAAAAATAAATCTGGCCAAAAAAGCGGAAGAATACTATAATGCCTTGCGTACGAATATACAATTGAGTGGAAATAATTTACAGGTGATTTCTATCACGTCTGTAAAACCGGGTGAAGGAAAGTCAACGACTTCTACAAATATTGCTTGGGCATTCGCGCGTGCAGGTTATAAGACCTTGTTAGTAGATGCTGATATTCGGAATTCTGTCATGTCAGGTGTCTTCAAATCACGTGAAAAAATTACTGGATTGACAGAGTTTTTATCTGGGACAACAGATCTATCTCATGGTCTATGTGATACCAATGTTGAAAATCTATTTGTGGTTCAAGCTGGGTCTATCTCACCAAACCCAACTGCTTTATTGCAAAGTGAGAACTTTAGTACTATGATTGATACACTTCGCAAATATTTTGATTATATTATTGTTGATACAGCGCCTATTGGTATCGTTATCGACGCAGCTATTATCACACAAAAATGTGATGCATCTGTTTTAGTTACTGCGGCAGGGGAGGCTAACAGAAAAGATGTTCAGAAGGCTAAAGGTCAATTGGAACAAACGAATAAACCATTCTTAGGAGTTGTATTAAATAAATTCAATACTTCAGCTGAGAAATATGGTTCTTACGGTGAGTATGGTTCTTACGGTAAAAAATAAGGGATAGACTAAGGAAGTAGTTATGGAAGAGAAAGGGATAAAAATATCTCTGGCGGTAATCCAGAGTTTTATAGTAGTGTTACTGGGGTATTCTCTTAGTTTTGTTAAAGAGACGGATATTCTTTTAACAACAATGATTGTCCTATATATTCTCCACTATCTGGTATTTTATTTTAGCGATTACGGTCAAGATTTTTTTAGACGAGGAAATTTTATTGAATTTGTTTGCTTGACAAAATATATCATTTTCTTTGCGTTGGCAATTAGTCTTTCTAATTTCTTTTTAGAAGAACGCTTTAGTATCTCTAGACGAGGTATGGTGTATTTTTTAACCTTACACTCGATTCTAATGTATCTAGTTAATATTTGTATCAAGTATTATTCGAAACGGATATTTCCTAATTTGAAATGGAGTAAAAAACTATTCTTGATTACAGCAACATCTAGAGTTGAGAAAGTGATGGATAAATTGCTTGATGCTGGTGATTTTTTTGGAGAACTAGTGTCAGTTAGTGTATTAGATAAACCTAATTTCCAACATGATACTATTACAGTCGTACCAGTCGAAGATATTCTAAATTTTGCAACTCACGAAGTTGTGGACGAAGTGTTTATCAATCTTCCTAGTGAAGAATATGATATTGGTGAATTTATTTCTCGTTTTGAAACGATGGGAATTGATGTAACGGTTAATCTAAATGCTTTTGACCATAATCTAGGGCGTGACAAGAAAATCCGTGGGATGGCTGGTCTAAATGTCATTACTTTTTCGACGAAATTTTATAAGAATAGTCATGTCATTGCTAAGCGTGTTATAGATATTATTGGTTCTATTTTTGGTTTAATGATTTGTGGCATAGTCAGTATAGTTCTAGTGCCAGCTATTAGAAAAGATGGTGGACCTGCTATTTTTGCCCAGACTCGCATAGGAAAAAACGGCCGACATTTTACTTTTTATAAATTTAGATCAATGTGTGTTGATGCAGAGGATAAAAAGAGAGAATTGCTGGAGCAAAATACTATGCAGGGTGGCATGTTTAAGATGGACAATGATCCTCGCATTACAAAAATTGGTCGTTTTATCCGTAAAACTAGCTTGGATGAACTTCCTCAGTTTTGGAATGTTTTGAAAGGAGATATGAGTCTAGTTGGAACAAGACCGCCAACAGTTGATGAATATGAGACATACACACCTGAACAAAAACGTCGATTGAGTTTTAAACCGGGTATCACTGGACTTTGGCAAGTTAGTGGTAGAAGTGAGATTAAGAATTTTGATGAAGTTGTTAAATTAGATGTAGCTTATATAGATGATTGGACAATTTGGAAAGATATTGAAATTCTACTAAAAACTGTTAAAGTTGTATTTATGAGAGATGGAGCAAAGTAGATAGAAAATGTCAGTGATAAAAATAATCGTGGCGACACATAAAGAATTTATTATGCCACAGGATAAAGAACTTTATCTCCCAATCCATGTTGGATGTGAAGGAAAAAAAGATTTGGGTTTTCAAGGAGATAATACTGGAGATAATATTTCCGTTTTAAATCCGTACTATTGTGAACTTACTGGTCTCTATTGGGCATGGAAAAATTTAGAATGTGACTACTTAGGATTGGTACATTATCGTCGATATTTTACGAAAAAAGCATTGTCATATAATGAATCAATAAATATAGATGATGTTATTTTGAATAAAAATGAAATTAAGGAGTTGTTGGAAAACTCGGATATTATTGTTCCCAAAAAAAGAAATTATTACATCGAAACTCTGTATTCTCACTATGATCATACACTTGATGGTTCTCATTTAGATATGGCTAGAAAAATAATTCAACAGAAGTATCCAGAATATTTGTCTAGTTTTGATAAGGTAATGAAGCAGAGAAGTGGCTATATGTTTAACATGTTTATCATGAAAAAGGAATTAGCAGATAGTTACTTTACGTGGTTATTTTCTATATTAGATGATATGTATGGGTGTATGGATTTATCAGAATTGACTCCATTTGAAGCAAGATTATTTGGTAGAGTTAGTGAGTTATTGTTCAATGTTTGGTTGACAAAACATTCTTTAATGCCAAAAGAAGTACCTTTTATGTACATGGGAAAGGTGGATTTATTGAAAAAAATAAATTCATTTTTAATGGCAAAGTTTTTTGGAAAAAAATATGGACAGAGTTTTTAATATTTATATAAACTATTTAACTAGAAAAAGATTGAGAGAAATTAGCCAATAAATGAAGTCAGATATAGAAATGATTCAAAGTAAAATTATAGAGTTGTTAAGATTATTCATAGATGTTTGTGAAAATAATGACTTGACATATTATGCCTTGGGTGGAACCTTATTAGGTGCTGTGAGGCATAAGGGCTTTATACCTTGGGATGATGATATAGATTTGGGTATGCCAAGAGCAGACTATGAACGATTTAAACAAATTGCTAATGAACGATTTAATGGTAAGTATCAGTTTTTGAGTGAGGATACACCAGGATATAGAAAAGCATTTTCTGTGATTCGAGATACTTCAACAAGAATAATGATGAATTATAGTAATGTCGAACAAGAAGAAAGTTTGTGGATTGATATATTTCCAATAGATGGCTTACCTAGCAAAGGTATAAAGAAAAAAATTCATGAAAAAAGGTACTTATATAGAAGAATGATGGTCCAATTATCTCAGTTTAATAGTATTGTAAATCAGAATAAAGCTGATAGACCTTGGCATGAAAAATTGATAATAAAAATAGCCAATCATTTAAAAATAGAAAATATTCTATCATTTGAAAAACAGCAGTACAAATATTTAAAAACAATAAAGAAATATTCAGTGACGGAAGGTTATGCAGGTAATTTTACAGGGGCATATAAACTTCGTGAATTAGTACCAAGTGATTATTTTGGAAAACCTACTAAATTATATTTTGAAGGAATAGAGCTTAAATGCCCGAACAAATATAAAGACTATCTAAAGGCAATATATGGTGAAGATTATATGACACCACCTCCAATTGAACAAAGAGTTCCTCATCAATATAGAATTATAAGTTTAGGAGAAAATATAGGTGAGTAAGATTAGAAAAGCACAAGTTTACTATTTAGACATTAAAAATAAGAAAAAATATTTTCCTTCAAATGTTTTAAATTGGCAACTTTTGGGAAAATTTTTAGGGCAAATACCAAAAGTTATAGGTGAAAAGCAGGCAAGGTTTTTTTTGCGAAAAACGTCACAAAAAAACAAAAGAGTTTTTAATACAGAGTTTTAATGAACTTGTAAACAATTATAATTTTACTCAGGATAATCTAAAAAATACCAAAATTATTTGGACATTATGGTGGCAAGGTTATGATAATGCTCCTGAAATTGTAAAGTATTGTTTAGACAATATGAAAGATTTAGCTCATAAAAATGGTTTTGAGTTTTACTGTTTAGACGAATCCACTTTTGAACGTTATGTTCAAATTCCTGATTATCTAAAATTGAAAATTAAAAAAGGTTATATTTCAGTTGCAAATATTTCAGATATAATACGTGTTTGTCTTCTTTCGCAGTATGGTGGAACTTGGATTGATTCAACAGTATTTATTCATTCTTCTTTTGAATGGGAATACTTTTCTAGACCTTATTTCACAATAAAAACAGGTGAGATGACAGATTATTCTCCAAATGTTTCCAAGAATCGATGGAAAACATTTTTATTATCAGGAAATAGTTCGTTATATGCGTTCACTCGTGATTTTTTCTTTGAATATTTTAAAAAATTTGATTTTGTAATAGATTATTTGTTGATTGACTATATTTTTGATATAGCGTCTGATAGAAATATCGAGATAAAAAAGCAAATGTTGGAATTGGAATCAACAAATCTGAATTTGTTTTGGCTTGAAAAACATTTTTCTGAAAAATTCGATAGAAATATTTGGGAACATATTTCAAAAGAAACGAAGATTTTTAAAACGACTTATAAGTTAGATACAAAAATAAAATGTGATTCTGAGAATTATTACTCAGCCTTAATTAAAAGTAAATTGAAATGATGGTAAAAAATGAAGAAAATAGCTTTAGTTAAGTGGATTATAGACGGTACAGATGGTGGCTTAAAAGTTTCCACAGATCTTGCTAATGAATTATCAGAAGTGTACGAGGTACATCTAATTTCAGTCATAAGTACTGAAGAAATATTTTTTCCACTAAATAATGCAGTTCGTTATAAAAATTTATCTTCACAAAAGATATCAATGAGTAAGAACTTTGTTAAGGCGGTGAAATTACTAAGAACATATATAAAAAAAAATAACATAGAAGTTCTATTTGGAATAGGGATGACTATGAATATTGTAGGCATAACAAGTACAATTGGTTTAAAAACTAAATTTATTTCTTGTGATCACACTAATTCCATTGTAGATATAGACACTACTATGAAAAAACTTCAAAGATATGTGGGAGCTAAACTTTCGGATAAGATAATTACACTAACTACTGCTGATAGAAATAATTATATAAAAAAGTATAAGATAAACCCAAAAAGAGTTGATTACATTTATAATTGGATAAATGCTATAGATGCAGAAAAAAAATATACTCTTGATTCGAAAAAATTAATTACTGTAGGTAGATTTCACAAGCAAAAAGGTTATGACTATTTATCTAAAGTTGCTATCAAGATATTATCAATATATCCTGAATGGCAATGGGATATATATGGTTCGGGTGATGAGCAAATAAAACAAGATTTGATAACTGAATTGGATAAAGGTGGAGTTTTATCACAAGTTCATTTTAAGGGGAATGTCAAAGGTACAGATAATATTTATCCAGACCATGCTATTTATGTAATGACTTCCCGTTATGAAGGACTTCCCTTAGTACTTTTAGAAGCAAAACAATATGGACTACCTATTGTCAGTTTTAATTGTCCTACAGGGCCAGCAGAAATTGTATTGGATGGAGAAAATGGTTATCTAATTGAGAATTTTGATATAAATCAAATGAGTCAAAAAATAATAGAATTAATTGAAAATAATGAATTGAGATTAGGATTTTCGCAAAATGCGATGTTAGATACTGATAAATTCAATAAAAAGAACATTACTAAACAATGGATTGAATTGATAGAAAAAATGACGGGAGAATGAAATGTACGATAAATTAGTAACAATCATAGTACCAATGTATAATATTGAACAATATATTACTAAGTGCATAGAATCATTTAAACAAGTAGATAAAAAATATTATGCGGATTTTGAAGTGATTGTTGTTAATGACGGTAGTACGGATAACTCGCTTCAAGTTGTAGAAGATTTAATTATTAATAGTTGTCTAAATATTAGAGTTGTTAATAAAGAAAATGGTGGACATGGGTCAACGATTAATGTTGGTATAAAAGAATCTAAAGGAAAATTTTTTAAAGTTATCGATGGGGATGACTGGATTGATGTACCAAGTTTTGAAAAATTATTAGAAGAACTTAAAGGTATAGATGTAGATATGGTTATTACAAATTATACTGAACAACATATCTATAATCAGACTGAAAAAGAGATTGGTTTTTCTGAGATATTAGATTGTAATAAAATATATGAGGGAATACCTTTCAAACGGATTCCCATGCATGCTCTGACATACAAAACATCTATATTGAAAGAATCTAGAATTAATATAAGTGAAAAAACCTTTTATGTAGATATGGAATATACTTTGTTACCTTTGCAATATGTAAAAAGTTATATTTATATTGATTTAAATATTTACCAGTATTTCTTAGGTAGAAAAGATCAGAGTATGAATTTAAATGTGATGAAACAAAAAGCAGATCATCACAATAGAGTAACAAAAAAAATTCTCGATTATTATGAAGTAATTCGATTTGATAAGAACTTAGAACCAGTAGTCAGAGACGTATTGACATACCTAATCAACAAGCAATGTCAGTTGTTTATAATGAATAAGAATATCGAGGATGCGAGCCGATTATTTAGTTACGCTCATAAATGTCATTATAGATGGAAATATGATCATTCGAAAAAAACGGTCTCACTAATTTATATAAATTCTAGATTTAAAAATATATTTAATCCCATCTTAAAACCGTTAATCAATAAGCAACAAAAAGAATGGAGCGAGATGGATGAATATTAGTGTAGTTATTCCTGTATATAATGTTGAGGATTACCTTCATTATGCTATAGACAGTTTAGTAAATCAAACTCATAAAAATTTTGAGGTCTTATTAATTAATGATGGCTCGACTGATAATTCAGGAAAATTATGTGATAAATATGCTCAAGAAAATGATTGGATTAGGGTATTTCATAAAGAGAATGGTGGCCTATCAGATGCACGTAATTATGGAGTGTTAAAAGCAAATAATGAGTGGATATTTTTTTTGGATCCGGATGATTATATAGAGCCTTTTACATTTGAATTATTGACTATTATTCAAGAGAAATATCAAGCTGATTTGATTTCAACAAAAGTTCAAACTACAAATGAATATGAAAAATTTAGCAAGGAACAATTTAATTTAGAATCTAGTCAAAGATTTACGAAAGAAGAAGCACTAGAATTAATGTTGGAAGATAAAGTTGCAACGGTATCTGCATGTGCAAAACTTTATAAAAAACAAATTTTAGAAATGAGACCATTTCCTGTAGGAAAAATTTATGAAGATTTTTTTGTTGTAGCTGAACATTTAAGATTAGCTGACCAAATAGTTATTTCACCTGTTGTTACTTATCATTACTATCGTCGTCCTGGAAGTATCGTACAATCTCAGTTTACATATAAGAGATTTGATTTTTTTGATGCAGGTGAGAATAATAGAATTCAGCTAAAACAATTTTATGATGGTAATAGTGTAGAAAAGGCGTTAAATTTAAAAATTGTTCAAGGTTCTTTTCATATATCTGAAGCCGCAGCTTCTACGGACACAAAAGCTTTAAAAAATATTGTTAAAAAAGTACGTTCATTTTACTGGAGTATAATCTTTGATTCTAAAGCTTCTGTAAAATTTAAAATGAAATATAGTTTATTTTTATTGTTTCCCGAATTTTATATTAAATTTAAAAATATAGTTCGGAATAAGGGGATATAAAATTGAAAATTAATCTTAAAAGTATCCAAGATGTGTTACTATCGTTATTAATTGTAATAGCGACCAACTCTATATATGTAAACACAGGGGATTCAAATAAGTTAATTCCAATATTAGTATTGGTAGTTATAGTAGCAACATTTTTAGAACTGGTATCAAGCAAATTAAATTATAATTACTTTAAAATAATACTAACCACAGTACTAATTTATTTAGTTGTATGTATTACTAACGTTTTAATATCATTTAACTCTCTATCAATAAATGAAATATTATTTTATTTTTTGATAGCACCTCTTATGCTTGTTTTATTAATGTTAAAGAATTTTAATGAACAACTGTTTGATTTTTTAAATATCTTTGTGAAAATTATTTTAATTTTTGCATTAATTTCTTTAATATTTTGGACTTTCGGAAGTGTTTTAAAGGTTGTTCATCCAACAAATGTCGTCATAAATAATTGGAATGGTGGACTTCCAACTCCAAGTTATTTTAATCTATATTTTGAGACTCAAAGAATTCATTTTTGGGGAACTACCATTATTAGAAATAGTGGTATGTTTGCAGAAGCTCCAATGTGGAGTTTAATGTTAAGTTCAGCCCTTATAATTCAGGAATTATTTTTAGAAAATAGTATAAAAAGATTATTTTTATTAAGTCTGACTATTTTGACATCAGTTTCTACTACAGGGATATTTGTGATAGGATTACTATTAATTTATAGAGTCGTAATGTTGAAAAAACCTTTATTAAAGTATGTAAGTTTAATTACAATTCCAGTAGTTATATATGCGTTATTACAGGTTTGGGAAGAAAAATCTGATTCTATTTCAGCTAGTATTAGGTTTGATGATTATGTAGCAGGTTTCTTGGCTTGGAAAGAAAGTATCTTTTTTGGATCAGGTTTGGTGCTGGGGTTGAAGGCAATTGAAGCAAATATGAATACTCTTATTCGTCCTAACTTGGGGTATAGTAATAGTCTATTTGTTATTTTGGCCCAGGGAGGATTAATCTTAGGAGGATATTATTTTTATCCAGTTATAAAAATAATATTGGGTAAAAGATATTTGACAAACTATAAGATGTTTAGCTTACTATTTATTGTTTTATTGCTGACAAACATTTTTGTGGGTTCACCGTTATTTTCTTTGTATATTGGAATATTCTATTCTTTAATAAATAACCAAAGATATTTCAAAGAAATATAGAGAGTTTTTTAAATATTACTGTTAAGTAGCTATTCTTTTTAGATTAATTCTGAAATAAAAGTCTATATTGTCTCAATTTTAATTAGATAATTTACTGATCAATGGCTATTTAATAATGTATTAATAGGAGTGTCTCAAAAATTATGAAGCAAGCATATTTAATTATTGCACATAATAAGGTGGAGCAATTAAAATTTCTACTTTCATTATTAGATTATGCAAAACATGATATTTTTATTTTATTTGATAAAAAATCAACAATTACTGAAGAACAAAAAAATGAACTAACTCAAATAGTATCGAAATCAGGAGTATTTTTTACAAGGGAAATACCAATTTATTGGGGAGATTACTCTCAGGTTGAAGCAGAACTGGCACTCTTTGAAACTGCAGCAAAACAAGAACAGTATAGCATGTATCATTTATTATCAGGAGTAGATTTACCTTTGGATACTGCAGAAAATATATATAACTTTTTCGATAGCAGAAAAGAATACAACTTTTTAACGATGGTTTCTGATGAATTATATATTCGAAATAAAGTCTATGAGCGTGTAGCGTTTAAAACAATGTTTCCACATCTAACACTAAGAACTGTAAATAATAATTTTTTACGGTCAGTTTTAAAAATTTATAGAAAGTTTGAAGTTGAACTGCAAAGAATATTTAAAGTTGATTGTTTTAAAAAGTTTAATTTAGAATTGAAATATGCTTCTAATTGGTGTTCTCTTAACAAGGAGGCAGTAGATATACTACTAGAAGAAAAGAAATTAATCGCTAGCATTTTTAAGAATACCAAAGTAAATGACGAATTATTTATTCCGACAATTTTACAGAAACATCAGTTATTGAATACAGTGTATTCTATAGAACCTACAAATGATAAGCCTACCGATTTTCAAGGTAATCTTCGCTATATTAATTGGTGGGATGGAAGTCCATATACATGGACTGATTCTTCTGATGATATTGATCAATTGAAACGTGGTAAGGCTTTAGGTCATAAGTTTTCTAGAAAATTTGATTTAGAGAGAGATCTGAATCTAAAAGAAGAAATTCTAATTATCATAAATAGGACAGATTGATATGAAAGTACTAAAAAATTACGCTTATAACCTCTCTTATCAATTATTACTCATTATACTTCCAATCATTACAACTCCTTATGTGACACGTGTGTTTTCTTCAAAGGATCTAGGAACATATGGATACTTTAATTCCATTGTTAGCTATTTTATTTTGTTAGCTACTTTGGGGGTCGCTAGCTATGGGACTAAGGAGATTTCGAGTAATAGAAAAAACATCCCAAAGAATTTCTGGGGAATATATACTCTTCAATTTGGTGCGGCATCATTATCAATTCTCTTATACACTTTATTGTGTTTTGGAGTTGGTGTAATGAGAAATCCTGTTGCTTATATATTAGGAATGAGTTTGATTTCTAAAGGACTAGATATATCCTGGCTTTTTCAGGGATTGGAAGATTTTCGTAAGATAACAGTCAGAAACATATTAGTGAAGCTCGTTGGTGTAATTTCAATATTTTTATTGATAAAATCAGCGAATGATCTTTATCTTTATGTCTTTCTCTTAACGATATTTGAGTTATTGGGACAATTAAGTATGTGGTTACCTGCTCGAAAGTTTATTGGAAAACCACATTTTGACATAGATTATACTAAATATCATTTAAAGCCAATTCTTTTATTATTCCTCCCTCAGATAGCTATTTCACTATATGCAACTTTAGACCGTACGATGTTAGGAATGATATCATCTACAAATGATGTCGGGATCTATGATCAAGCATTAAAATTGATTAATATTCTATTGACTGTAGTAACTTCGTTAGGAAGTGTCATGTTGCCGAGAGTATCTAATCTCTTGGCGACAGGAAATCATAAAGCAGTTAATAAAATGCATGAGATGTCATTTATGATTTATAATTTGGTTATTTTTCCTATTATGGCAGGAATGTTAATTGTAAATGATGATTTTGTTAACTTTTTCCTCGGTAAAGATTTTCAAGACGCACGTTATGCGATAGCAATTATGATTTTTAGAATGTTTTTTATTGGGTGGACCAATATTATGGGATTTCAAATGCTAATCCCACATAATAAGAATAAAGAATATATGGTTTCAACAACTGTACCTGCGATTCTTAGTGTTGCATTGAATTTGTTATTTCTTCCTAAACTCGGATATATAGGAGCGGCAATTGTGTCTGTTTTAACAGAGGCTTTAGTTTGGGGGATACAGTTATTCTATACTCGTTCTTATTTGAGAGAAGTGCCCATTCTAGGTTCATTGATCAAAATTATAATCTCATCTGGAGTTATGTATGGTATTTTACTATTTATAAAACAATTCCTAAAGGTATCACCGATGCTTAATGTAGGACTATATGCTATTCTAGGAGCAATAATTTATGCCAGCTTGATTTTAATCTTGAAGGTCATAAATCCAAATGAGTTAAAACAACAATTATTAAAAAAATAAAGGGGTGTATTATGTACGATTATCTTATTGTCGGAGCTGGATTGTCAGGTGCAATCTTTGCTCATGAAGCAACAAAACAAGGAAAAAAAGTAAAAGTAATAGATAAACGTGACCATATTGGTGGGAACATCTATTGTGAGAACGTTGAAGGAATCAATGTTCACAAATACGGTGCGCATATCTTCCACACTTCTAACAAAGAAGTTTGGGATTATGTGAATCAGTTTGCTGAGTTTAACAACTACATTAACTCGCCAGTAGCAAACTACAAAGGTAAATTATACAATCTACCTTTCAATATGAACACTTTCTATGGATTATGGGGAACTAAGACTCCTGCAGAAGTAAAAGCGAAAATCGCAGAACAAACAGCTCATCTGCAAGATAGTGAACCTAAAAATTTAGAAGAACAAGCTATAAAACTTATTGGAACTGATGTGTATGAAACTTTAATTAAAGGTTATACAGAAAAACAATGGGGACGTAGTGCAACTGAACTACCACCATTTATCATTAAACGTCTTCCAGTACGTTTTACATTTGATAACAACTACTTCAACGATAGATACCAAGGTATTCCAATCGGTGGATATAATGTTATTATCGAAAACATGTTAAAAGGTATTGAAGTAGAATTAAATGTAGATTTCTTCGGAAATCGTGAAGAGTTAGAAGCAAGTGCGAAAAAAGTTGTATTCACAGGAATGATTGATCAATACTTCGATTATAAATATGGAGAATTAGAATACAGAAGTCTTCGTTTTGAACACGAAGTACTAGATGAAGAAAACTACCAAGGTAATGCTGTAGTAAACTACACAGAACGTGAAGTTCCTTATACTCGTATTATCGAGCACAAACACTTCGAAAAAGGTACTCAAGAAAAAACAGTTATTACACGTGAATATTCAGTAGATTGGAAACGTGGAGATGAACCATACTACCCGATCAACGACGCTAAAAATAATGAAATGTATCAAAAATATTTAGAAGAAGCAAAAGGTAAAGATGTTATCTTCTGTGGTCGTCTTGCAGATTATAAATATTATGATATGCACGTAGTAATCGAAAGAGCTCTTAATGTAGTAAGAGAAGAATTAGGTAATAATGACTAAAAATAGAATAAACTGGATAGATTTTGGGAAAGGGTTCGCAATATTTCTAGTAGTCATAGGTCATGTGTTTACTGGTTTATTTGATTCTGGGAAATTTACAAGTGATGCCAAATGGTTATCCATAGTTATTGCATTTATATATGTTTTTCATATTCCAGTATTCTTTGCTTTATCAGGATATTTTTTCAAATCTGTAGAGAATTTTAAAGAATATTATTTTTATATGAAGAAGAAAACGATAGTATTAGGATTACCGTATATATTTTATTCTATAATTCATTATGTATTACAGAAAATAGCGGGAGGATCGGTACGTGTTCCCACTACATTGTTTAATTTGATAAATATTTATAAAGAACCATTAGGAGTTGTATGGTATTTGTATACATTATGGGCACTATATTTAGTATACGGATTTTTATCAATATTTATGAAGAACAAAAACTATCTTTTTATGATTAGTATACTCGGATATATAATTACATTAGTATATATGTCAGAAATATTTTTTATAAAAAAGTTCTAGCATGGGGAGTAATTTTCATGTTGGGTTCTGTATTAAAAACAGTTAAATTTAATGATATTAGATTTAGAAACATAATTCTACTAGGAATCATATTTAATATCGTATATATTTATATAATGTATATTTTATTTAATGTAGATGGTGAAATAATAACGGACTATAACTATCCTAGATGGTGGATTATTGGATACACAGGTAATGTTATCTTATCATTTATAATTTTTCCAAAAATAGAAAAAATATCCCAAAATATTTTTAGGTATTTTAGTAAATATGGGAAAATTAGTATAGGGATTCTAATTTTCCATTCACCAATTTGTAGTATGATTCGGATTCTAATGTTAAAAATGGGAATTGGTTCTGTTTTTCTTCATATTATTATTGGTATTGTCTTGGGCTGGTATTTATCAATACTTGCAACCAATGTATTGAAGAAAATTCCATTATTGAATATTGTTTTTCTACCACATAGATATATTAAACTAAAATAAAAATTCCTTGACTACCTAATGTAGTTGAGGTTTTTTTGGTGTTATTCATATTTTTGCAAACCTAATGTTTAAAAAATAAGTTACAAAAATTCTGAAAATTCTGTTGACATGTTTGTGAAAAGAGGCTATAATGGATAGAAAGTTTTCAAAGGAGAAAAATGATGAAAAGTTCAAAATTTCTTGCCCTTGCGGGTGTTACGTTATTGGCAACTGGTGTTTTAGCTGCTTGCTCAGGCTCAGGTTCAGGTGCTAAAGGTGAGAAGACATTCTCATACATTTATGAAACAGATCCGGATAACCTGAACTACTTGACAACTGGTAAGGCTGCGACAGCAAATATCACTAGCAACGTAGTGGATGGTTTGTTAGAAAATGATCGTTACGGTAATTTTGTACCATCAATGGCCGAAGACTGGTCAGTATCTAAAGATGGTTTGACTTACACCTACACTATTCGTAAGGATGCGAAATGGTATACATCTGAAGGTGAAGAATACGCTGCAGTGAAAGCACAAGACTTTGTTACGGGTCTAAAATATGCAGCAGATAAAAAATCAGATGGCCTTTACCTTGTGCAAGAGTCAATCAAAGGCTTAGATGCTTATGTGAAAGGTGAAATCAAAGATTTCTCACAAGTCGGAATCAAGGCTCTTGATGATCAAACAGTTCAATACACCTTGAATAAACCAGAAAGTTTTTGGAATTCTAAGACAACAATGGGAGTGATGGCTCCAGTTAATGAAGAGTTCTTAAACTCTAAGGGAGACGATTTTGCCAAAGGAACAGATCCAAGTAGTATTCTCTACAATGGTCCATTCTTGCTCAAATCTATTGTAGCTAAATCTTCTGTTGAATTTGCTAAAAATCCAAACTACTGGGATAAGGACAATGTCCATATTGATAAGGTCAAATTATCATTCTGGGATGGACAAGATACCAATAAACCAACTGAAGCCTTCAAGGATGGTAGCTTCACCATGGCACGTCTCTTCCCAACTAGTGCTAGCTATCCAGAGACTGAGAAATCATTTAAAGATAACATTGTTTATACCCAACAGGATTCAACTACTTACTTGGTAGGTACTAACATTGATCGTCAGTCATATAAATTTACATCTAAGACTACAGATGAACAGAAGACATCAACTAAGAAAGCACTTCTTAACAAAGACTTCCGTCAAGCACTTGCATTTGGTTTTGACAGAACAGCCTATGCTTCACAGGTCAATGGTGCTAGTGGGGCAACTAAACTTCTTCGTAACGTGTTTGTACCACCTACATTTGTACAAGCAGATGGAAAAAACTTTGGTGAGTTAGTCAAAGAAAAATTGGGAACTTACGGAGATGAATGGAGTAATGTTAACTTAGCAGATGCTCAAGACGGTCTGTACAATCCTGAAAAAGCTAAAGCAGAATTTGCTAAGGCTAAGACTGCTCTTCAGGCAGAAGGAGTACAGTTCCCAATTCATTTGGACATGCCTGTTGATCAAACAAACACAACAAAAGTTCAACGTGTTCAATCTTTCAAACAATCAGTTGAAGCAACTTTGGGAACAGAAAATGTTGTTGTGGATATTCAACAACTTCAAAAAGACGATGTCTTGAACATTACTTACTTTGCTGAAACAGCTGCTGGCGAAGATTGGGATATCTCAGATAACGTTGGTTGGTCTCCAGACTTTGCAGACCCATCTACTTACCTTGATATCATCAAGCCATCTGTTGGAGAAAATACTAAGACTTATCTAGGATTTGATTCTGGAACTAACAATGCTGCTGCTAAGAAAGTTGGTTTGGAAGATTATGAAAAGATGGTTGTAGAAGCTGGTGAAGAAGTTGGTAACGTTTCAAAACGTTATGAAAAATATGCTGCTGCCCAAGCTTGGTTGACAGATAGTGCCTTGATCATTCCAACAACATCACAGACAGGTCGTCCAATGTTGTCTAAGATGGTACCATTCACACTTCCATTTGCTTATTCTGGAAACAAAGGAACAAGTGAAGCTCTCTTGTACAAATATCTAGAAGTACAGGATAAAGCTGTAACAGTTGATGAGTATCAAAAAGCTCAAGAAAAATGGATGAAAGAAAAAGAAGAGTCTAATAAAAAAGCTCAAGAAGAACTCGCAAAACATGTGAAGTAGATTTTAAACATCTATAGAAACAGAGTGATAGAGGATTTGGCATTCGATAGGAATGCTAAATCCTTTTTATTTTATGACGACTCCCTCTAAATGGCAGAGTATGGTTTTGCCAAAATTAAGAAAAAATTAGCAATTTTCCTAGCTTTCCTATTGCTTTATCTGCCAATATTTGTTATATTAAAAGTGCAATTATTTTTTTATAAACGTTAAGCATTGCACTTTTTAGATAGAAAGGAGTATTTTTCGAACAAAAAATGTAAACGCTTACGAAAGTTGATGAAAGGAATTAGGGGTTAATGGATAAACGATTTTTTGAAAAACGCTGCACATACAGTATTCGTAAATTTGCACTAGGTGCTGCTTCAGTTATGATTGGGGCTAGTTTTTTTGCTACTGCTCCAGTAATGGCTAACACACCAACAGTTGGCTCAACAGATAATTTGCCAAGTGAACTGGCTGATTTGGATAAAAAAGCGAGCGATAATGGACGAGAGTTCGATAAGGAAGCTGCAGTAGCAAATCCAGGTTCTGCTGAAACAACAGACGGACCAAAAACTGAAGAAGAGTTATTAGCTCTTGAAAAGAAAAACAAAGAAACTACTAACAAGTTGCCGAAAGAATTGGAAGGCAAAGTTGAAAAAGCCACTGATAATGGTAAAGAGGTAAATAAAGACCAATTAGCACAAGATACTGGTAGTCTAGTTCCTGAAGATGTTGCCAAAACAAAAAATGGAGAATTGAACTATGGCGCTACTGTTAAGATTAAGACTCCATCAGGAGAAGGTAGTGGTATTGTCATTGGTAAGGATCTTGTTTTGACTGTTTCTCACAACTTTATCAAGGATCAACAAGATGGAAATATCCGTAAAGTTGTGGATAATGATAAAGGGGATGGCGATATTTTTAGTATATCCTACCCTGGTTTAGATGATGTAAAATTTAGTAAAAAAGATGTGATTCACTGGGATCGGGATGGCTATCTAAAGGGTTATAAGAACGATTTGGCTCTTGTAAGATTGCGTACAGTTCTTGAAAATGCTCCTGTAGAAGTTACTGAAAAGCCAGTTGTTAAGAAAGTTGGGGATAAAGTCAATATGTTTGGCTATCCTGCTGGTAAGTTGGCACCAGTTATTAACAGTGCTGTGGATTTTGCTGAATCTTATGGTGAAGGTGTTCAAGGAGTTGGTTATCAAGG
Source organism: Streptococcus mitis (assembly GCF_003942865.1). GTDB lineage: Bacteria > Bacillota > Bacilli > Lactobacillales > Streptococcaceae > Streptococcus > Streptococcus mitis_BI. The sequence goes on from NZ_RJNZ01000002.1 coordinate 249,311, forward strand.
TGGACAACCAGGTGCTAGCGGTGGCGGTATCTTTGACACGGATGGTAAATTGATTGGGGTTCATCAAAATGGTGTGGTTGGAGTTCGTAGTGGAGGCATCCTTTTCTCTCCAGCTCAATTAAAATGGATTCAAGATCATATTAAGGGAATCTCTAGTTCAAAACCTGCGAATTTAGAAGAAACTGAAAAACCAGTTGAAGAAAAGCCAAAAGCAGATAAGCCGAAAGAAGAAAAACCAGCAACAGCTAAGCCAGAGGCAGCAAAGGAAGTCACTCCAGAATGGCAAACTGTTGCAAGAAAAGAACAGCAAGGGACTGTTGCTATTCGTGAAGAAAATGGTGTTCGTTACAATAAGTTGTCTTCAACAGATCAAAATGACAATGCCAGCAAACCAGCCTTGTTTGAAAAACAAGGATTGACTGTGGATGCAAATGGTAATGCGAATGTAGATCTCACTTTCAAAGAAGAATCTGAAACAGGCAAATCACGTTTTGGTGTTTTCTTGAAATTTAAAGATACAAATAATAATGTCTTTGTTGGATATGACAAAGAAGGTTGGTTCTGGGAATATAAGACACCAGGTAATAGCACATGGTATCAGGGAGGTCGTGTTGCAGCTCCAGTAAACGGCTCAGTGAATCATCTGACTATTAGTCTAAAATCAGATGGTCAGCTAAATGCGACAAATAATGATGTAAAACTCTTTGATACGGTTACTTTGCCAGCTGCTGTTAATGAAAATCTTAAAAATGAAAAGAAAATTTTACTTAAAGCTGGTACATATGGTACTGAAAAAACAGTTGTAAATGTTAAGACTGACAATCAGGATGGAGTGCAAACTACTGAAGCCACTGCTGAAAAAGAAACTGGAGCGGTAGTAGATGACAGTAAAGTAACTTATGATACCATCCAGTCTAAAGTGCTGAAAGCGGTGATTGACCAAGCCTTTCCACGTGTCAAGGAATATACCTTGAATGGTCATACTTTGCCAGGACAGGTTCAACAGTTCAAGCAAGTCTTGATCAATAACCACAAAATCACTCCAGAGGTTACTTATAAGAAAATTAATGAAACAACTGCAGAATATGAAATGAAACTCCGTGATGAGGCTAATCTTATTAATGCGGATATGACAGTTCGTCTGCAAGTTGTGGACAATCAATTACATTTTGATGTAACTAAGATTGTCAACCACAATCAAGTCACGCCAGGTCAAAAGATTGACGACGAAAGAAAATTACTCTCTACTATTAGTTTTCTTGGTAATGCTTTAGTCTCTGTTTCAAGTGACCAAGCTGGTGCTAAGTTTGATGGGGCAACTATGTCAAACAATACGCATGTCAGTGGGGATGACCATATTGAAGTAACCAATCCAATGAAGGATTTGGCTAAGGGTTACATGTATGGATTTGTTTCGACAGATAAGCTTGCTGCAGGTGTTTGGAGTAATTCTCAAAACAGCTACGGTGGTGGCTCTAATGACTGGACTCGTTTGACAGCCTATAAAGAAACAGTCGGAAATGCCAACTATGTCGGAATTCATAGCTCTGAGTGGCAATGGGAAAAAGCTTATAAGGGCATTGTCTTCCCAGAATATACAAAAGAACTTCCAAGTGCCAAGGTTGTGATCACTGAAGATGCCAATGCGGATAAGAAAGTGGACTGGCAAGATGGTGCCATTGCTTATCGTAGCATCATGAACAACCCTCAAGGTTGGGAAAAAGTCAAGGATATCACGGCTTACCGTATCGCGATGAACTTTGGTTCACAAGCACAAAACCCATTCCTTATGACCTTGGATGGTATTAAGAAGATCAATCTCCATACAGATGGTCTTGGACAAGGTGTTCTCCTTAAAGGTTATGGTAGTGAAGGTCATGACTCTGGTCACTTAAACTATGCTGATATTGGTAAACGTATTGGTGGTGTCGAAGATTTCAAAGCTTTGATTGAGAAAGCGAAGAAATATGGAGCTCATCTAGGTATCCACGTCAACGCTTCTGAAACTTATCCTGAGTCTAAATACTTTAACGAAAATATTCTTCGTAAGAATCCAGATGGTAGCTACAGCTACGGCTGGAACTGGCTAGACCAAGGTATCAACATTGATGCTGCTTATGACTTGGCGCATGGTCGCTTAGCTCGCTGGGAAGAATTGAAGAACAAACTTGGTGAAGGTCTCGACTTTATCTATGTGGACGTTTGGGGCAATGGCCAATCAGGTGATAATGGAGCCTGGGCTACCCACGTTCTTGCTAAAGAAATTAATAAGCAAGGTTGGCGCTTTGCAATCGAGTGGGGCCATGGTGGTGAATACGACTCGACATTCCAACACTGGGCAGCTGACTTGACCTATGGTGGCTACACTAATAAAGGTATCAATAGTGCCATCACGCGCTTTATCCGCAACCACCAAAAAGATTCTTGGGTTGGGGATTACAGAAGTTACGGTGGTGCAGCTGACTATCCACTTCTAGGTGGTTACAGCATGAAAGACTTTGAAGGTTGGCAAGGACGAAGCGACTATAATGGTTATGTCACAAACTTGTTTGCTCATGATGTCATGACCAAGTACTTCCAACACTTCACTGTAAGCAAGTGGGAAAATGGTACACCAGTCACTATGTCTGATAATGGTAGCACCTATAAATGGACTCCAGAAATGCGAGTGGAATTGGTAGATGCTGACAACAATAAAGTAGTTGTGACTCGTAAGTCAAACGATGTCAATAGTCCACAATACCGTGAACGTACAGTAACTCTCAACGGACGTGTCATCCAAGATGGTTCAGCTTACTTGACTCCTTGGAACTGGGATGCAAATGGTAAGAAACTTCCTACTGATAAGGAAAAAATGTACTACTTCAATACGCAGGCCGGTGCAACAACTTGGACCCTTCCGAACGATTGGGCAAATAGCAAGGTTTACCTTTACAAGCTAACTGACCAAGGTAAGATAGAAGAGCAAGAATTAACTGTAAAAGATGGCAAGATTACCCTAGACCTTCTAGCAAATCAACCATACGTTCTCTACCGTTCAAAACAAACCAATCCTGAAATGTCATGGAGTGAAGGTATGCATATCTATGACCAAGGATTTAACAGCGGAACCTTGAAACACTGGACTATTTCTGGTGATGCTTCTAAGGCAGAAATTGTCAAATCACAAGGTGCAAATGAAATGCTTCGTATCCAAGGCAATAAGAGCACAGTCAGCCTTACTCAGAAACTGACTGGCTTGAAACCAAATACTAAGTATGCTGTTTATGTCGGTGTTGATAACCGTAGTAATGCTAAGGCAAGTATCACAGTAAATACTGGTGAAAAAGAAGTGACTAGCTATACCAATAAGTCACTAGCTCTTAACTATGTTAAGGCCTATGCCCATAATACTCGTCGTGACAATGCTACAGTTGACGATACAAGTTACTTCCAAAACATGTATGCCTTCTTTACAACAGGTTCAGATGTATCAAATGTCACTCTTACTTTGAGTCGTGAAGCTGGTGATGAAGCAACTTACTTTGATGAAATTCGTACCTTTGAAAATAATTCAAGTATGTACGGAGATAATCATGATACAGCTAAAGGAACATTTAAACAAGACTTTGAAAATGTCGCTCAAGGTATTTTCCCATTTGTAATTGGTGGTATCGAAGGAGTTGAGGATAATCGTACTCACTTATCTGAAAAACATGATCCATATACACAACGTGATTGGAATGGTAAGAAAGTCGATGATGTTATCGAAGGAAATTGGTCATTGAAGACAAATGGGCTAGTTAGCCGTCGTAACTTGGTTTACCAAACAATTCCTCAAAACTTCCGTTTTGAAGCTGGTAAGACTTATCGTGTAACCTTTGAATACGAAGCAGGCTCTGACAATACCTACGCCTTTGTAGTCGGTAAGGGAGAATTCCAATCAGGACGTCGCGGTAATCAAGCAAGCAATTTGGAAATGCATGAATTGCCAAATACTTGGACAGATTCTAAGAAAGCTAAGAAGGTAACCTTCCTTGTAACAGGTGCAGAAACAGGCGATACTTGGGTTGGTATCTACTCAACTGGTAACGCAAGCAATACTCGTGGAGATTCTGGTGGGAATGCGAACTTCCGTGGCTACAATGACTTCATCATGGATAAACTTCAAATCGAGGAAGTCACTCTAACTGGTAAGATGTTGACAGAAAATGCTCTGAAGAACTATTTGCCAACGGTTGCTATGACCAACTATACCAAGGAATCTATGGATGCTTTGAAGGAGGCTGTCTTTAACCTCAGCCAAGCAGATGATGACATTAGTGTAGAAGAAGCGCGTGCTGAAATTGCTAAGATTGACGCTCTGAAGAATGCATTGGTACAAAAGAAAACAGCCTTGGTAGCAGAAGACTTTGAAAGTTTGAATGCTCCAGCTCAAGCGGGAGAAGATTTGGCCAATGCCTTTGATGGTAACTTGTCAAGTCTATGGCATACGTCTTGGAATGGTGGAGATGTTGGCAAACCTGCAACTATGGTATTGAAAGAAGCGACAGAAATCACTGGATTCCGTTATGTGCCACGTGGATCAGGTTCAAATGGTAACTTGCGTGATGTGAAACTGGTTGTGACAGATGAGTCTGGTAAAGAACATACTTTCACTGCAACTGATTGGCCAGATAACAATAAACCAAAAGACATTGACTTTGGTAAGATAATCAAGGCTAAGAAAATTGTTTTGATAGGTACTAAGACTTATGGAGACGGTGGTGATAGATATCAAGCCGCTGCTGAGTTGATTTTTAGTCGTCCACAGGTTGCAGAAACAACTCTTGATTTGTCAGGTTATGAAACAGCTTTATCAAAAGCTCAAAAATTAACCAGCAAAGAGAATCAAGAGGAAGTAGCAAGTGTAGTAGCTAGCATGAAATATGCTACGGATAACCATCTCTTGACTGAAAGAATGGTTGCCTACTTTGCAGAATATCTCAACCAACTACAAGATCAGACTGCTAAACCAGATGCTCCTACAAGTAGCAAAGGTGAGGAAGGAGCACCAATTCTTGAAGTGCCTGAGTATAAAGGCCCGCTTGGAACAGCAGGTGAAGAAGCAGCTGTCAATGAAGTTCCAGAATACAAAGGTGGAGCCAATGCAGTAGAGGCCTTAGTTCATGAATTGCCAGAATATAAAGGCGGTGCGAATGCAGTAGAAGCGGCTATTAATGAAGTTCCAGAATACAAAGGTGGAGCCAATGCAGTAGAGGCCTTAGTTCATGAATTGCCAGAATATAAAGGTGGCGCTAATGCAGTAGAAGCGGCTATTAATGAAGTTCCAGAATACAAAGGTGGGGCGAATGCAGTAGAAGCCTTAGTTCATGAATTGCCAGAATATAAAGGCGGCGCTAATGCAGTAGAAGCTTTGGTAAACGAAAAGCCAGCCTACACAGGACTATTGGCTACAGCAGGCGATCAAGCAGCACCAACTATTGACAAACCTGAGTATCAGATTAGTCAATTGGAGCAAGGAAAACTTGCAGAGTCTAAAACTTCAGTTCCAACAGAAAATCAGAAGAGATTGCCAGAAACGGGAGAAAGCCAATCTGATACAGCTATCTTCCTAGCTAGCATCAGTCTCGCTTTATCTGCTGCTGTCCTTGCGACAAAACATAAAAAAAATTAAAGAAGACTGGATTTTAGAATTTACCGGAACTAGAATTCAGACAGAAATAACTTAGTTGGAGAGAGCCTCTAGGTTCTCTCCATTTTTAAATGGGAAATGAGACCGCTTACTGTAATAAGTGGATGAAAGGAATAGGAGAAAAATGGATAGACATTTTTTTGAAAGACGCTGTCACTATAGTATTCGAAAATTTGCAATTGGTGCAGCCTCTGTAATGATCGGTGCTAGTATCTTTGGTGCAAATGTAGTGCAGGCTGCTGAGACAGTTGGAACACCTGAGAAAGAAGGAACTATCACACAAGCTCAGCCCCTAGATAAGTTGCCGGACGATTTAGCAGCTGTTTTAAAGAAAGCTGAATCAGAAGCAACGGCAGATGCAGGACATGAAGAAAATCATGAAAATACTGCAGGAACAAGTCCTGCAGCAACTGAAGAAACAAGCCCAGCAACAACTCCAACAGCTCCCAAACCAGCTGAGACTCTGAAGCCGATTGAAACACCAAAAGCAGATTCTAAACCTGTAGAACCAGCTACACCTACAATCAAACCAGTTGAAAAGCAAATTGAAGATAGAGAAGATCGTAACCACTTAGAAGGTGTCACTGTCCAAGCAAACGACTCAGAAACTGGTACTCCTTTTACTGCTGACAAGGCAGTAGATGGGGATCCTGATACTCGTTGGGCAACAAATCCAAATATTAACAAACCAACTTTCGAATTAACTCTTCCCAAGACTACACTTATTAGACATGTGGAAATTGATTGGGATCGTCGTGTTCGCAATGGGCAAAATGACCCTAATATCAAATCATGGAGCCTCTACTATGCAGGTCAAGATGATGTAAATGCTAGTGGAGAAAAACAATGGAAGCTAGCTCATACCAAGACTGGAGAACCTGTTTTAGATGAGAAAGTTGACTTAGCCAATAGTATTCAAGCTAAATATCTCAAGTTAGAAATCAATGACTATCAAGCGGGCACAATGGGCTGGAGAAATGTTGGTATTCAAGAAATTCGAGCTTATTCGAATATTCCTGATACAAGTAAGGTAACGGATATCCGTCAGGTTACAGAATTGACTATAGCTAAAGACGGACAGTCTCTTGTCTTGCCAACTCTACCAGGAAAAGTCAGTCTCATCGGTAGCAACAAACAAGGTGTGATTGACCTTCAAAATCATATTTATAAACCTTTGACTGATCAACGCGTTAAGGTTATGGTAGAGCAAATTAAAGATTCACATACCTTTACTAAAGAATTTGAAGTAGTCATCAAAGGACTACATCAGGACGAAGGTGTGGGTGTCAAACCAAAAGTAGCACCAGCTGTTCAACAATGGTATGGAAAAGAAGGTCAATCTTCTATCACTTCAGATACAGTTCTTGCGACGGGGGATTCCGGCTTTGAACAAGCAGCAACCTTCTACCAGTCAGATCTTGCTAGTCGTGGATTGGAACTGGCGACAGGTGACAAGCAGGCTCAAAAACGAATTGAATTTAAAAAAGTTGAAAACAAGGGTTATGGTAAGGAAGGTTATGGCATCACTATCCAAGATGGTGTCATTACCATCGAAGCTGCAACGAACACAGGAGCCTTTTACGCCACTCGTACTCTTCTTCAAATGGGGGAAAGTAATCTCCAAAATGGAGAAATTCGTGATTTCCCAAGTTTCAGCCACCGTGGCTTTATGCTAGATACAGGTCGTAAATTTATTCCTTATGACACCCTTGTAGACATCATGCTCAATATGGCTTACTACAAGATGAACGACTTGCAGTTGCACCTCAACGATAACTATATCTTCCTAAAGGAACACTTGGCAGGTAAGAACCTAACACAAGAAGAAGAGCTTAAGTATGTTCTAGAACATGCTAAGACAGGTTTCCGTGTAGAGACAGATATTGTCGGTAAGAATGGTCAAAAATTAACATCAGATGAGCACTATACTAAAGAAGAGATGCAAAATCTGATTAAACTTGCTAAGGCCTTGCATATCAATCTAGTACCAGAAATTGACACGCCAGGTCATGCACTATCATTTGTCAAAGTTCGCCCTGACCTCATGTATCAAGGTAGCCTGAGCGATTACAGAGGTAAACATAACGTAGAGCGCGTAGCCATGCTCGATCTAGATAATAAATACGATGAAACGCTGGCTTTTGTCAAATCAGTTTATGACAAACTCCTAGATGGACCAGATGCACCGCTTCATGGCGTATCTACTGTTCATATCGGAACGGATGAATACTACGGAAGTAGAGAAAGCTATCGTCGTTATGTCAATGACCTTATTAAATACATTAAAGGGAAAGGCTATACACCTCGTATTTGGGGATCGCTCAGTGCGAAACGAGGTAAAACAGCGGTTGATTGGAAAGATGTAGAAGTTGATATCTGGAGTATTGGCTGGCAGCAACCAAAAGAAGCTATTGCTCAAGGAGCTAAGATTATTAATATCACAGATATCCCAACATATAGCGTTCCGAATGGAGATAATCGTCAAGCTGCTTATGGTGATTATGCTAACTATGAAACTCAATATAATGGTTGGACACCAAACGATTTCAGAACTGGTCATGGCCCACTTCTAGAAGCATCAAATCCAAATATAATTGGTGGTGGCCACGCAGTTTGGAATGACAATATCGACCTTCATGAGACAGGTTTGACATCTTATGATATCTTTAAACGCTTCTTCAAGAGCATGCAAACAACTGCAGAACGTACTTGGGGATCTGACCGTGCGGCAGCGACATTTGCAGAACGTATCCTACCAGCGAGCCCTTATGCGCCACAGTCAAATCCTGACAGAGCGATTGATCAAAGTGATTTGTTTACTATCAATTCTGAAACTGTGAAAAACTATGCAAGTAAGAAAGTAAAAGCATCTGATCAAGGTTTAGCATTTGACAAAGACAGTAGTATTGAAGGCTTAGCTGGTGATGTTGGTCCAAGTCATGTCTTGAAGTTTGATGTAACTGTCACTGGAGACGGTGAACAAACCTTCTCAACAAGTGGAGACAACCGTATCTATCTAGCTGATAAAGACGGCTATCTTGCTTATCAATTTGAACAGTTCCATATCCAGTTCAAGAAAAAACTTGAAAAGAACAAACGTTATCAAATCTCTATTGTGACTAAACCACAATCAACGGAATTCTATGTGGATGGTGAGAAGATTGAACGTATCGCAAATCCAGATCACCCTCGCTTTGCTCACAATAGCTTGGTTCTCCCGCTTGAAAGCATCGGTGGGTTCAAAGGAATTTTACATAGTGCAGAGTTGTCAGATAAACCATTTGTAAATCCTCGTTTGATTCCAACAGATCATTTCACAGTTTCTGCAACTAGTCAAGAAACACCAGGAACAGCGACTGAAGGCACTGTTGAAAAAGCCTTTGACAATGATCCAAACACCTTCTGGCATACTAAATGGACTGGTGATACTGCTCCGTACACTCTTTCTATGACTTTGAAAGAAGCAGAAAAAGTCAATGGTTTGACTTATCTTCCACGTCCAGGTGGTGGAAATGGAGTCGTGACTCGCTACGAGATCTATGCACAAAAAGATGGCCAAATGGTCAAGGTTTCAGAAGGAAACTGGGACAACAATACCCAAGAAAAAACAGTCAACTTTGCTCCTGTTCAGACTAACAAGGTTGAGTTGAAAGTTCTAGCAGGTGTTGGGGGCTTTGCAAGTGCAGCTGAAGTTCATCTATTGAAACCTATCAAAGAGGGACAAGAAACACCAGAACCAGAACAACCATCTACACCTGAAACTCCAAAAGTAGAACAAACAGGTGATGGAACAGTTGAACTAGCGGATCAATTCACAGCAAGCAAACCAGCTAGCGAAGACAGCATTGTGGCTGCCAGCAAGAGCGCAGACTATCTCAAGAAAGAGTACAAAGTTTTCCCAACTCCACAAAAAGTGACTTATGGAGAAGGAGTAACAGCTCTTCGTAAGCAAGTCAATCTGGTAATGGGAGATCAACTCGATGTCTATACTCGTAATCGCTTGAAGAGTGTCTTGCAGGACAATCAAGTATCCTACACTACTAGTCAATCAGCAGTTGCTGGCGCAACTAATATCTATCTTGGAGTGCATGGACGAGGCTCACAAGCAGAACAAAACTTGTCCAAGGTTTCAGCAGGTCTCTTTGATAAGATTGATGCCTATGCTTTGACCATCAAGGACAACTCAATTTCCATCGTCGGAAAAGACACAGATGCGGTCTTCTATGGTTTGACAACTTTGAAACACATGCTCAAAGAAAGTCAAGTTCCAGTTCTTCGCAATGTGACAGTGGAAGATTACGCTGAAATCAAGAACCGTGGTTTCATCGAAGGTTACTATGGAAATCCATGGTCTAATGCAGATCGTGCTGAACTCATGCGTTTTGGTGGCGATTTGAAATTGACCCAATACTTCTTCGCACCAAAAGATGATCCATATCACAACAAGAAATGGCGTGAACTATACCCAGAAGAAAAACTAGCTGAAATTCGTGAACTTGCTCGCGTCGGAAATCAAAGTAAAACTCGCTATGTCTGGACCATTCATCCATTCATGAACAACCGTATCCGCTTTGGTAATGAAGCGCATTACCAAGAAGATTTGGCAACCATCAAGGCCAAATTTACTCAGTTGATGAAAGTGGGTGTCCGTGAATTTGGTATTCTAGCCGATGATGCCCCAAGCCCAGTTGGAGGCTATAATAGCTACAACCGCTTGATGCAGGATATGACCAACTGGTTGACAGAAATGCAAGGAACTTATAGCGGTCTTCGCAAAGAAATGATCTTTGTTCCAGGTCAGTATTGGGGTAATGGGCGTGAAGCAGAGTTGAAATCTCTAAATGAAAATCTCCCAAGTTCAACATCTATGACCTTGACGGGTGGTAAGATTTGGGGTGAAGTTTCTGAAGGTTTCTTATCAACTCTCAAGAACAATCTAACTGCAGGTGGTAAAACTTATCGTCCAGTATCACTTTGGGTGAACTGGCCAGTTACAGATAACTCTAAACAACACTTGATTCTAGGTGGTGGTGAGAAATTCCTTCATCCGAATGTAGATCCAAGCTTACTATCCGGTATCATGTTGAATCCAATGCAACAGTCTGAACCATCTAAGATTGCCCTCTTTGCTGGAGCCCAATATACATGGAAACAGTGGAAATCAGAAGAAGAAGCTAAGAAACTCAATGACATTGCCTTCAACTTTGTTGAAAATGGTCATTTTGAAGATAGCAAGGTATCAGCAGCCTTCCGCGAACTCGGTAAGCATATGATCAATCAAAACATGGACGGTCGTGTAGTAAAACTTGAAGAATCAGTTGAATTGGCTCCAAAATTGACAGACTTCATGACTAAGCTCAAAGCGGGTCAGGATGTAACTGCAGAGCGTGTAGCCTTGCGTGCAGAATTTGCCAAGATTAAAGAAGCAGCTGAACTTTATAAAGCATCAGGTGATAAAAAAATGGTTGCACAGATCCACTATTGGTTGGATAATGCAATTGACCAAATGAATGCCCTTGATGCCTTCCTAACAGGCACAGAGGCTATGGCTACAAATGATGCAGCCAAACTTTGGGATAGCTACTATAAAGGTTTGAAATTGTACGAACAGTCTCAAACTCATACCTTCCATTATGTAGACCATCTTGAAAAGGCTGAATTGGGTGTTCAACATATCCGTCCATTTATCCTAGCTTTGAAAGAAGTTCTAGCGTCTGAAGTTCAAAAAGTCTTGCACCCTGACAAAATAATCAGCACCTTTATTACCAATCGAACAGGTGTAGAAGGTGGTTTGGCAGAAGTAACGGATGGTGACTTGGCAACTCATGCCTTGATTAAATCACCAAATAGTATCAAGACAGGTGATTATATCGGCATGAAATTCAACAAACCGGTAGATATCCAAACCTTGACCTTTGCTATGGGAACTCAGGCAAATCCACGTGATACATTTAGCAAGGCTGAAGTTCAGTATTTGGATGAAAATGATAACTGGGTAAGTTTGAAAGAACCAACTTATGTTGGTAATGAGTCACTTGTTCAGTTTGAAAATCTTAACATCAAAGCTAAAGCAGTACGTATGATTGCTACAGAAGATCGTGATGACACCTGGTTTGCAGTTCGCGAGATTGCAGTAAATCGTCCAGTAGAGAACGCTCGTAAACAACAAACTGCTACAATTAGCCTCAGCTCAAATCTAGTTTATAAATTGAGAACATCAGCAAGTCAAATTACTGATGGTAAAGATAATACAGAAGCTATGATGGCAAATGCTGATGGCAGCAATACGACTCCAGTAGATGCCTGGGCACAACTTGACCTAGGTGAAGTCAAGTCAGTCACTAAAGTTCGTCTTCGCCAAGGAACTGGCGATAAACTTGCCGCAGGTGTACTTGAGTACTCTACAGATGGATCTGCATGGCAAGAGTTAGATCGCCTATCAGGAGAACAAACTAAGGAAGTGACTAGAGCTATCAATGCTCGTTACATCCGAGTACGCAATACCAAGGCAAGTGACCTTTGGTGGCGTATCCAAGACTTCTCTGTTGAGACACGTTCTGGAAATAGCGACTTAACAGACACCAACGTGGATGCCTTGAAGGAAACACCAGTAGTGGATAGCTTGGGCAGTTACGAGCTTCAGATTCCAGCTGGAACTAAACTTCCTGCCAATAGTTATCTAGGTATGAAGCTTGACCGAATCCATCAAGTTAACAGTATCCAGCTCCAAGGTCAAACCAACCCAGCACTCAGTCTAGAGTATTCTGTAAATGCGCAAGAATGGACACCAGCTAGCCAATTGACAGACAGATCTGTCGCAACCCACTTGGTACGTTACGTTCGTCTTGTTAATAAAACAGATCAAGAGCAGGATGTTCTATCTACTTCTCTCCTTGTGACAACCAAAGAAGTGCAACCAACCAAACTAGAATCTACAACTATGGGCATTCATCCAACATACGGAAGTAATGATGTTCGTAAGATTAATAACCTCGATCAATTGTTTGATGGTGTGTACAACAACTTCGTTGAGTTTTCAGACTATGCCCATAAAGATGGTCATGTAACCTTGAAACTTGGTAGCGAACGCACTATCAAGAAGATCAGAGCCTACATCCAAGACGGAACTCAAAACTATCTTCGTGATGGTAAAATCCAAGTCAGCCAAGACGGTAAAACTTGGACGGATGTTGTGACAGTGGGAGATGGTGTAGCCAATAGTACACACGATGATTCATTGACAGATGGTTGGACACATGATTCTAAGATGCCAGGAAATCGTTACATCGAGGGTGAATTGACGACACCAGTCAAAGCAAACTATCTTCGTGTCCTCTATACAGCTGACTATGATGCTCGTTTTGTAGGATTTACAGAATTGGTGATCAATGATGGCGAATTTGTCAAACCAATCAATGATCCAACTGTAGAAGGAAACGGTGGCGAAAGCCGAGGCAACTTCTATACTAATC